>NZ_JBXBCF010000107.1:0-27342 GCF_056784235.1 Kovacikia sp. CALU 1929 | reverse complement strand
TCATTGCAACAAGAACATTGGCTTGGGAGCAGCGCAGAAATACCCAATTGCGAACAATAGATTGGCGATTTACCACTGAAGATGCACGGGTTAAACTCAAACGACTTTACCCATCATTTCAACCTTGACAGTCCACTAGTCCGTACTCCGCAATCACTACTCCGTACTGTGTGAGCAAGGGCTACCAAGCTTACGTCGCAGTTTGCCAGGGAAGTCGAGTCATCCTGATTTAGCTTTAAATTACATGACTAAGGCTAAATCAGGATCCGAAGCTGAAAATGCGGGCATAGAGGTAAGCGATTAATTCAGACATCACTGTTCTGGTGCCTGCACTGGAAGCCCACCATCGTTGTGGGTCATATTCTGGATCTGGCGTGGGAATAATACCCACCTGGATGGCTGGCTCTAATGTTTTTCGATACAGGAGCCAGCTACGACGGGCATGGGAACCTTGAGTCCAAAGGTTAATGCTGCGAATATCTGGACGATCGCGGTTGAGCCACTGTTTAACGGCGATCGCAGACGCATTGGTGCGGTCTCTGGTCACTGGTTCAGCGGGGATTGCGACCAGTTTCTCCTGTGTAAATCCCAGTGCCGCAATGGTTGCAGCCGATATTGCGGCATAGGTTTTGTACTCTGCCAGGTAAAATCCTACGGGCAGAGGTCCACCCGTAGTAATCAGCAACTTATAGGGTTGGGAGCGAAACTCGGCGATCGCAGCCTTCAAACTTTCGTCTTGCAACCAGCCTTCAACCACCAGAGCATCTGCCTGAATTGGAGCCTTCACCGCTAGAAATGAATACAGGTTGAAAAAGGTTCCCATCATCAACAGCCCCAGGCAAATCAGAGTAACCAACCATCCCTGAACAGTCAACACCCACCGTTGACGACGACAGACTAATCTGATGGGAGGGAAGGAAGATCGGAGCATGCTGAACTTATCCCAAAAATAATTTGTAAGCTGGGTTCTGGCTTTCATCCCAATAGCGGTAGCCCAGGGTTTCCAGAAACGACTGCCACTCTTGCATTTCGTGGGGCGGCACCTGCATTCCAACAACAATCCGCCCAAAGTCTGATCCGTTGTTGCGGTAGTGAAACAGACTGATGTTCCAATCGGGACTCATGCGGCTAACAAACTGCATTAATGCACCAGGACGTTCAGGAAACTCAAATCGGTAAAGCAGTTCATTATGTGCCAGAGGCGATCGCCCACCCACCATATGCCGTAGATGCAGTTTAGTGAGTTCATCATCCGTTAAATCAATCGTTTTGAACCCACACGACTCAAAGTTCGCTGCCATTTTTGCCGCATCCGCCCGATTTTCAATTTGTATACCAACAAAAATATGGGCTTCTTTCTCATCAGCAATCCGATAGTTAAACTCGGTCAGACTGCGTTTGTCAATGCACTCACAAAACCGGCAGAGGCTACCGGGTTCTTCAGGAATCGTCACGGCAAAGATGGCTTCCCGCTGTTCCCCTAACTCGGCTCGTTCCGCCACAAAACGGAGGCGATCGAAGTTCATGTTGGCACCGCAGGCGACAGCAATTAACGTCTGTCCTTCTATCTGCTCCCGCTCAGCATATGCCTTTGCCCCCGCAATCGCCAGTGCTCCAGCGGGTTCCAAAATCGAGCGGGTGTCTTCAAACACATCCTTAATCGCAGCACAGGTGGCATCGGTATCAACCAGAATAATGTCATCCACATATTGCTGACAGAGCCAGAAGGTTTCCTCGCCAACTTCTCTGACTGCCACACCATCGGCAAATAAACCCACCTGGGGCAGACGCACCCGTTTCCCCGCTTTTAGCGATCGATACATGGCATCGGCATCAACCGGCTCTACTCCAATAATCTTAATTTCGGGACGAATTCGCTTTACGTATGCCCCAATCCCAGAGATCAAACCACCGCCGCCGATCGCTACAAAAATCGCATGGATGGGTTGCTGATACTGGCGCAAAATTTCCATCCCAATCGTGCCCTGCCCAGCAATCACATCTGGGTCATCAAAGGGGTGGATGAAAGTCATCCCTTTTTCAGCTTCCAGTTTACGAGCATAGGCATAGGCATCGTCGTAGGTATCCCCATACAGAACCACTTCGCCTCCCCGAGCGCGAACAGCATTCACCTTCACCTGGGGAGTCGTCACTGGCATCACAATTGTGGCGTGGGTTCCAAGCTGGTGGGCACCGAGAGCGACCCCCTGAGCATGATTTCCGGCAGATGCCGCAATGACCCCCTGGGCAAGCTGTTCGGGTGGCAGCTTTGCCATCTTGTTGTAAGCCCCCCGCAGCTTAAAGGAGAAGACTGATTGCATATCTTCCCGCTTCAGCAAAAGCTTGTTATTCAACCGCGCAGAGAGGTTTGGAGCGATTTCCAGTGGGGTTTCCTGGGCAACATCATACACACGCGCAGTCAGAATCAGTTGCAGGTAATCACAAAACATGATGGGGAGGGGGAAAAATACCGATGAAACCCAATTCTACGCTGAATTAGTTTCAGGAATTGCAATCTCAGGAAGTGAAGTTGCAACGGAAAGCTGTCTTCGCTGGGCATAGAACTTGCAAGGGAATTGCCTTTATAGCGTTTCCTTTCTTGGTGAGGTACATCTCATCTGTTTGACTCAAGGGCTTTATGGCTATCCATGTACCTCACTGGATTCAAAAACGCTATATCCTGCCAGTTTCAAGCTCAGTCCAGCGGCATTAACTGTCCAATACTTTTTATCAAGGTTTTAAATTCTGGATGTCTCAAGTTCATCACCCCATTTTATTTAGGGGGATTGAACCTGTTAAGCTTGCTAGAGGAAAGAGTGGGGCTTATATATCGAATGCTTACTGATCTCATGCGTAAAACCTACGACCTGCACGTTGTTGAAACCCGTCCGCTGCTGAACCCCGCATTTATTCACAGCGAGTTGCCGATTACGGAAGCGGCAGCGTCTCTGGTCGGTGAAACCCGCGATCGCATTCGTAACATTTTGCAAGGTAAAGACCGGCGCTTGCTGGTGATTGTAGGTCCATGCTCAATTCATGATGTCAATGCAGCGCGGGAGTACGGTGAAAAGCTCTCCCAATTGCGCCTTGAGTTAGCAGATCAGCTTGAAATTGTCATGCGGGTCTACTTTGAAAAACCCCGGACGACTATTGGCTGGAAAGGGTTAATCAATGATCCCCATCTGGATGGTAGCTACGACATTAATATGGGGCTGCGAGTTGCCCGTAAACTGCTGCTGGATCTGGCTCACCTGGGCTTGCCCGCCGCAACCGAACTGTTGGATCCAATTATTCCGCAGTATATTGCGGATGTAATTTCCTGGACCGCTATTGGTGCCCGTACTACAGAAAGCCAGACTCACCGCGAAATGGCATCGGGTCTTTCCATGCCCGTTGGGTTCAAAAACGGAACCGATGGTAGTCTGCACGCGGCCGTTAATGCCATGCTGGCAGCCAGTCGTCCCCACCATTTTCTAGGCATTAATTCTCATGGTTTAGCCAGTATTGTGACCACTACTGGAAATCCAGATGGTCACATCGTCCTGCGGGGAGGCAAGAGTGGACCCAACTATAATGGGTCTAACGTCGAGAAAGCGGCTGAGGAACTGTCCCGGCATGGACTCAACCCACGGATGATGATTGATTGCAGCCACGACAACGCCAACAAAGACTATACTCGCCAGCCAGTCGCCCTCCAAAATATTGCTGACCAGGTAAAAGCAGGTTCTCCCTACATCATGGGAGCTATGATTGAGAGCCATCTGGTGGCTGGGAACCAGCCTATTCCGAAGGATTTATCTCAACTGGTTTATGGACAGAGCATCACAGATGCCTGTGTTGATCTGCCCACTACGGCTGAAATGCTAAGAAGTCTGGCAACTGCAACTGCAACTGCGATTAGCAAAAGTCAGCTTCAGATGACGGGGCTTTAGAGGGTTCTTGTGACCATTTAGCTGGTGTTCTGTCAGGAAAATTTTGACAGGTCGTAGGCTTTCAAAACTTAATACCAAAATATTATGAAGATGGGCAGACTCTCAAAGACTGAAACCCTTGAATAACAAGTCTTCTATGTCCTGAATTGTGCTCATCCTCATAGTTGATTGGTGTAACCCTAATTAGTTTCGTAGGTGTTCGCTATCCATCAAATTAAACTTGACAGACCATTAGCAGAGCAACCTAATACTAATTGTTTAGGCGTTGCTGATTTTGAGTATGAAGTGAGAGTTGTATGAATTGAAACTTCGTCCAATTCATACTGCTAATCAGCACCACCATTCTTTATGAGGCTGCACTGAACCAGGAGCTTAAACCCCCTTGTCTTACAAGAGTTAATTCTGCTCATCCTCAAATGAAATTGGCATAAGTTGCAAGACTTTTAAATCATTGAAGTAGTTTACAAATCAGTACTTAACGACTTGTATTCTTAATAACTTTTTCGATTAAGGTTCCGATTAAGAAACCTGCGATTAAAAGAAAAATAGTTTCGACTACAGGGTTTGCATCCAGGAAGATAGAAACTCCAATTCCTGACAATCCCACTAATAAATAAATCAATAATGGTGATATAAATCGCTGCCTCAAATTTTGAACTGGTTCGCTGCCTTGACTATTTGATTTCATAGTGAATGCTATTCCCAGAATCTCTAAGCTCTAGCTCTGTAGAAATCTATCTGGTGTCTAGCGTACTGGCTTCCGATTTGGATAGTCAATCAATGAAACAAATAATGCACAAATTAGGGCGTAACCAGTAAAGAAGACGGTAATTTCTAGCATTAGATTCTCTCCTTATTCAGAGCTAATGTAGAGAACTCAGGTTAGAGGCTTCACGCGAGATACAAACAATGCACAAATGAGGGCATAGCCAGTGAAGAAAACTGCAACTTCAAACATAGGATACTCCTTATCGGTAAATAGAAATCGTATATTTACAAGCTAAGCGGTAAAACCGCGTTATGCATCACCCTTAGGGGGTCATCCACTTGGATGAGGGGGGTGAAAATAGCAGGTCGCAGGTGGTAGATGCGAGATAGCAGGGGTTAGGGACGGAAAGGTTGCCGCCTATAGTATAACTGAACTGATTTAAGCCTGGAAGCCTCTCAGATACCCAAGGTTAACTGCCAGCTTTTGAGCGTTCCTATGTCTCCCGTGGCAAAATCAATCACTCGCAACTCCCATGCGCCCCTGGCTGGTTGGTTGAGAAATCGCCGTAGGCTGGGGTTTGTTTGCAAGGTATAGATTGTCTGAAGGCTGCTTTTTCGTCCTAATGTTCGCCCCTGCAATAGAACGGTTGCCCCAGAGGGCGCACTCAACCTGATTTCCAAATCGCCTAAAAAGCTGTGGTCGATCGCCACCCCCACCTGGATATCTCGCACCAAATTGGGTTCAGAAAAACGAACCAAGCTCGTTACCCCATTGGCATTATTATCTGGAATTGCTCGGCTGGTCGTGTCCTGCTGCTGAAGGTAGCGAGAAGCGGCTAGGGTTGATTGCTTTTGTCGCTGCGTGGCTGCCTGCACCGCTTTAAATGCATTCACCTTGCCATAGCCAAACCAGTCAGATCTGCCGCCTGCTTCATAGGTACCTTTATTGAAGCCAAATTGGGGATCGGTACTGGTATCTACAATTTTGTCAGCAGTTTGTTGCAGGATTTGTCGCACCTCGGCAGCAGTCAAATCAGGATTCACGGACAACACCAGTGCCGCCACCCCTGCGACCAGGGGGCAGGCACTGGAGGTGCCACCAAAGTCCGTTGTGTAGCTACTGGGGTCATAGCCTTCTGCACCCACCCGGTCAGCCGTGACAATGCCCAGACCAGGTAAAGGTCCCCTTACCTCTGGTGGAGTATAGATATACCCAGTTTGCTGAAGCCAAAACCCTGGTGGAGCGTTGTTACTGGGTGCACAGACCGACACCTCCGTTCCCCAATTGCTATAGGCAGACTTTTTACTCAAGCTGGTGCTGGCAGACACTGTGATCACATCTGGGTGAACCGTAAATCCTCCCAACCAGGCGGTTTGCCCACTCAAAACATTGTTGGGCCACCCCCGTTCGTTCACAGTTCCATTAGTTGGACGGTTAGAATTACCTGCTGCAAACACAATCACACACCCTTTGCCGTTACGTCCTTCTGTGGCAGCGCGAGTCAGGGCAGCCCGCTGCCGCAGGGAAAGGGGAAAATAAACGGCGGCTGGACCCCAACTACAGGAAATGACCGCAGCCCCCCTGCTCATTGCCCAACCAAACAGTTCTTCGATCGCCCCGTCATCCAGATATCCCGTTGTCCGAATCGGCATCAGGGCGCAACCGGGGGCAATGCCAACCGTGCCAACTCCGTTCTCCTCAGCAACGGCAACTCCAGCGCAGGATGTCCCGTGGTTATCACTGGACTCCCCTGGCATCGGCAAAAAGTCTTTATCCTTAAAATCCTTCGGTGCAACAATCTTGCCAATTCCCTGAAAATCGGGATGGCGCAAATCCACCGAGTCATCCATAATGGCTACGACTATGGAGCGAATTCCGCGAGTTACATCCCAGGCTTGTTCGGCAAACACGTGAGAACCCGCCGTGAGCTGGGACCCCCCATTGTGGTTAAGGTGCCATTGTTTTGGATAAAGCGGGTCGGGAGGACGATGGAGGTTTTGAGTCCGTACTACGACATCGGGTTCTGCGGTCAGCACTTGCGATCGCTGCATTAGCCGGTTAGCAATTTTGACCGCATTTTCAGTGGCTTCCGGTGTTAGCTCCACCACAAAGGTATTGGGAATACCAATGACAGGTTTCACCTGCCGTAGTCCCAGTTCTGAGAGTATTTGGGCGATCGTTGCCTCATTCACCTCCGGTGCAAACTGGACCGTAATCTGGTTTTTCACATAAACCACAGAACCGTGGTCATCCTTCAGGTGGTAGATATGGGTGGCATAGTTCACCGCATCTGCCTCTCGCATCTGCTGCATCACCCCATCTTGCTGTGCTGGGTCAACGATAATTTCAGTCAATTGATTGGGCACCTGTGCCGAATTCATCTCCACCGGTAACCCCTGTACCAGTTGAAACAGGGCTGCCTGATTAGAGGGACTGACCACAAAGCGATCGGACACCTTTTCCAGCAATAACTCCTCCCCACCCCGTTGTAAAATCCTGCCCATACTAGATTCAGGCATCGCCGCTCCCTGTGAACCGCCTTGAGCAGAATTGGCTGGAGTTTGGTCAGTCATAAAAGCACCTCGCTTCTCTCAAAAAATTGCCCAATGTCCCTATCTCAGCCGAGATCATCACTACTCAGGTACAGAAGGGGCTGTCAGTGGTAAGATACGTAAGTCTGAATACCTATACCAATTTCTCACTTATCCCATCTCTCCCTCATGGAATCCTTTGCAATGACTCGTGTTCTTTCTACTGCTGGCTTGATCGCCGCATCTATTCTCGCAGCTTCCATGTTAGGACAGCCATTGAGTAGCATGGCTCAAGAGTTGCCAACGGGTCCAGGACAGGCACAGCCCATTGATCCGAACGATCCCAATGTTTTGCGTCCGGTTGGACAAGATGGCAACCTACTTAGCATGACGGGTGGCAAGCGCTTGATAGATGAGGCACAGAGCGCGGTATCGGCTCAGAACTATAGCGTTGCAGTCAAGAAGTTGCAAGAGGCGCGGCAGGTATTTAACCAATTGTCCAACTTCCATCAAGACCTGGCAGGCAGCTTTTCCGGGATTGACAACCGCATTGCTGATAGTCAGCGTAAGCGGGCGTTAGAAGCTGCCCAATTGCGGGATGATGCCACCTATCAATTAGCATTGGTACACCGGGCACAAAACCAGCCAGAACTGGCAGTTCCCTTGTTAGTGCAAATCATCCGTAGCCAACAGCCAACCCGGGACTTAGGTCAAAAGGCATACCAACAACTGTTTGAATTGGGTTTTGTTGACTCTCCCTATCCTCGCCCTCGGGCTGAGCAGCCAAGTAGTGCCCAATAAGTTTAGGTGTCAGGTGCCAGGTGTTAGGTGTTAGGAACCTGGATTTAACAGGATAACTCCCAATTAAACCTCATCCAAGTTGAGAACTGGAGATTTTTCCCAGGAAAAACTACGGGTTTCTAAGTTGATGAAGTTTCAAGCTAGATCCCTTGCTAAGGAATGAGAATTAAGTAACATCGGCTTTTGGTAGGTTGGGTTGAGTTTACGAAACCCAACATCTACGGAAGCGTTGGGTTTCGTAAACTCAACCCAACCTACGGAAGTTAATTGATCCACAATCCTAAGGGCTAGCAAGGCAGTTGAGAATAGTGATAGAACGTTAGACTGGAATTCTTAGGTAATTGATTCACATAAAGGAGGGTGAATGGTCAGCCCGCAGCAGGTTGAGGCAATGGTTAAAGCCGAAATACCCGATGCCCAGGTGCAGGTACAAGACCTGACTGGCGGTGGGGATCATTATCAGGTAACGGTGATATCCTCAGTGTTTGAGGGGAAAGGGTTGGTGCAGCAGCACCAGATGGTTTATGGGGCGGTTCGGCAGGCAATGTCTACTGAAGCAATTCACGCTTTAGCGCTGAAGACCTACACTCCTCAGTCCTGGGCAGCAACGGGGCAGGTGGTTTAAGCCACGCCCAATTTCTGATCATTCTTTTTTTGGTCTGATATTACGTACACCCAACACATCGATTTAGAACTATGACTCCAGAAACCCAAGAGCGCATTCAAAACCTGGTTCAGCAAAACAAGATCATGATCTTTATGAAGGGCAACAAGCTGATGCCCCAATGCGGTTTCTCTAACAACGTGGTGCAGATTCTTAATTCCCTTGGCGTTCCCTTTGAGACTTGTGATGTTCTAGAGGATTACGAAATCCGTCAGGGCATCAAGGAATTTTCCAACTGGCCCACGATTCCCCAGGTCTACATTGACGGCCAGTTTGTGGGTGGCTCCGATATTTTGATTGAGCTTTACCAAAAGGGTGAACTGCAACAGATGGTTGAGGTCGCTTTAGCGTCCTGATAAATAGGCAGTAGTAGTTGCACCGTTATGGCATCGTAAGTTGGGTAGAGCGAGAGCGAAACCCAACACTTTCAGTATTTAAATTACTGGTCAAAGTCAATGTTAAGATGCATGATCCCAATCACTGAGCGGCTCTCGTGGGTGATTGTCTAGTTCATGGATGTCTGGGAATTGAGGTGCTTGCTGACCAGTTATAGGTGGAAACTTCGCTTGCTTCTGAAAGCGAGTTTTTTCTTTTTTCTTGGGTTTAGCTGTTACAGTACTCAATGGACTATCCTCCCTGGCAATTTAACTGATTGAGATCTAACACTACCGATAGTGCCTTTTGCTGGAAATTAAAAGATTAGCCTCTACATATAGCACATTTTTTTAAGATGTCTAGCCCCAGACAACCTAAAGCTGCGGAAAAAAGCTGTGGTTGTCTGAACCTGCCTATTGAAAATAAAACCAGGATGAGCTAGACATAACCTCTCCCTTCAGAGGGTGGCTCTGTCAGTCCGGAAGGTTGATTTTTTTGCTGGCAGAACTGGACGTTAGAAGGCTATCAGTTCCCTAAACGCAGTACCCTACCCATATAGCTTCCCCAGACCTGGGCTGCCTGGGCGCTGCTGCCAGAAGTGGGGCTATTGTCGTCGTTGCCAAGCCAGATTCCAGTCACAAGACTGCCGGGAATATAGCCAACAAACCACAGGTCACGATTATCGTTGGTTGTACCCGTCTTTCCCACTTCGCCCTGCCCGATCGCCGCTGCCTGTCCAGTTCCATTGGATACAACACCCCGCAGCAATTCGGTCATCGCATCCGCAATTTCTGGGGAAATGACAGCTTGATTCATTTCCCGATCCGGCTCAGCCGGGTAAATGATCCGGCATGTTTTGTAGCTGTTGCGATCTTTGCAGTCGCCGCCATCCAGAATCCGCCGAATCGCATGGGGGCGATTGCGGACTCCCCGATTGGCTAGAACACTAAAGGTCCCAGTAATCTCCAGGGGGGTTACTTCACTCTGACCTAGTGCCAAACCGGGTACCGCTTCTAACTTCGACTGAATACCCATCCGCTGGGCAGTGTTAATCACTCGTCCCAAGCCAACTTGTTGGGCAACTCTGAGGGCAATTACGTTTTCAGAGAGTGCCATGCCAGTGTACATATCCATACTGCCTCCCCCAGAACGACACCCCTCAAAGAACTGCCCATCCCAGGTGAGGGGAGCGCAGGAGTAGGCTGTTCCAGGGGAAATATTCTGTTCCAGGGCGGCGGTGTAGGGAAAAATTTTGAAGGTAGAACCGGGTTGGCGCATTGCCTGGTAGGTTCGGTTGAACTGACTTTTTTTGTAATCTGCTCCCCCTGCCATGGCTAAAATTTCACCCGTTTTGGAGTCAATTGTGACGATCGCCCCCTCCGAAAACCCGGCACTGGTTCCCGTGGTACTGACGGCATCCCGCAGGGAAGCTTCTGCCGTTTCCTGAACGGGTAAATCTAGCGCCGTTTCAATCACAAAGTTGCCTTCCTCCGCCAACTGGTCACCCAGGAGTTGGCGCAGTTCCTCCATCACATAACCGTAGTAGTAAGGAGCGAGGGTACTTTCCAGTTCTTCTCGTGCTTTAGGGTTAACTTCAATCCGCGATCGCCGTGCCCGTTGGGCTTCCTCAGAACTGACCATGTTCAGTTCCAGCATCCGATCCAGAACGCGATCGCGCAGTTCAATTGCCCGCTTGTAATCATTCACCGGGTTAAACGTATTGGGACCGGGCAAAATCCCCGCTAGGGTTGCCGCCTCTGACAGGGTCAAATCCTTTGCCGACTTGCCCAAATAGAACTGCGCCGCATCCTCAAACCCATAGTTACCGTTACCCATGTAGACCCGGTTCAGGTAAGTCAGCAACAAAAAATCTTTGCTGTAAAAGGTTTCTAGCTTGAGGGCAACGGCGGCTTCCCGCAGCTTACGGGTGGCGGAATCCTCCGTCCCAACATAGTCCCGGAACAGGCTACGGGCAAGCTGCTGGGTCAGGGTACTGCCGCCCTCACGAATCTTACCGCCCTGGATATTGGTCACCAATGCCCGCAGGGTGCCAATCGGGTCTACGCCAAAATGCCAGAAATAGCGGGAATCCTCGGATGCAATCACCGCTTGTGCCAGATAGGGAGAAAAGTCTCGGAGGTGCTTCAGTTCGGTATGGGTACGGGTCGTGATTGTGTTCAGGGGTGTCTCATCGCGGGAGTAGACAATATTAGGACCCTGAACGGATAAGGGCAGCGGCGTTACCGAAAACTTCTGCCACTCCAGCAGCACGGCGACGACTGCCAGTGCCGTCAACCCGCCAATGCCATACATCCCATACTGAAAAGCTCGCACATAAACGGGCGGCGGATCGATAAACCTGACCCGAACGGAAGCCTCCAGTTCTGAGGGACCCAGGGTGTAAACTGCGCCATGACGCAGCATTTCCTTACGAATGCGGCGTTTGCCCCGATAAACCCCATTGGTCGAGTTTTCATCTTTGAGAAAGAAGGGTGCCCGGAAGAAATAGCTGAGTTTGCCATTGGGCTGACTGTCCCGGTTGAGCGAGAGATGCACTTGGCTCACCACCGGATTACGGATCACAATGTCACAGGACTGGGAACTGCGCCCCAACAGGTAGCGATCGCCCAACAACGGATAAACCTGTGCCTTTTCTACTCCGGCATCTTGAACCCACAGTTCTGGCACACGGGCATTGGGCTTCAGCTTCAGCTTCGAGAAGTTAATCTTTGCCTGAACAGTCTGCACTGCCTGGGTGATGGCACCCATAATCGTCGGTGATTTGCGGGGAGGCGGCTGCGGCGGAGTCATGGATCTTCCTGGCTTTTCCTGACCTATTCTAATCAACCCTGCAAGAAGTTGTAGCCTGTTTTGAGTTCAAGCCGTTGTTCGGCGAATGGTGGAGAAGCAGCGGATACACAGAGGGACACCTAATACCTTCTCATAGCCTGCGATTCTACCATTTGCTGGGAGATGGGGGCGCAGGCATGGCTTGAGTGATTGGGCTAAAATTCCCCCCTACGCTTCATCGCGCACCCGCATCCTGGGATTTAACCATTCATTTAAGCCTTCACCCAGCAGAGACAACCCCATTACCATCAACATCATTGCCAGCCCAGGAAACAGCGTGGTCCACCAGATGCCACCAGTAGAAAGCCCATCCAACGCCTGCCGCAAATCCTGTCCCCATTCTGGGGTTTCCTCTGGTAAGCCCAACCCCAGAAAGCCCAAGCCACCTAAGGTGAGAATGGCATCGGCGGCGTTGAGGGTAAACAGCACTGGCACACTCTGCACCACATTGAGAAACAAATATCGCCTCAATACATGCCAGGTGGAGGCACCCATTGCCTGAGCTGCTTCAATAAATAGCTCCGTCTTGACACTCACTGTGTGGTTGCGCACAACCCGGTAGTACTGGGGAATATAGGAAATACTGAGGGCGATCGCGGCATTCAGCACCCCTCGTCCCACAACAAACGCCAGCGTGACCGATAGCAACAGTCCCGGTAGGGTATAAATCGTGTCCATCAAAAATAGCAACACCCGATCCAATCTGCCACCCAGGTACCCACTCACCATGCCCAGCGGCACCCCCACCACCAGGCTTAAGAGGGTTGCCAGGATAACGACCTGTAAGGCTGCCTGACTACCAAACACTGTGCGGGAGAACACATCGTAACCCAGATGAGTTGTCCCGAACCAGTGCTGAAGGGAGGGTGGGGTGTAGGGAGCGTTATCCAAAAACTCGAGCGGGTCTTGGAGCCAGCCAATGCTTTGCAAAAGGGGAGCCAGCACTGCCAGCAGCACAAAAAAGACCGTCATGGACAGACCAATGCGTGCCATCTGCATCGAAAGGCTGGGGCGATCGCTGGACTGAAAGAAACGGGATAACGGTAAGCGTACACTCATAATGACAAGTACTGTACCTCATTCTTAACCCCAACCACTCAGCGGATGGGTTTCAAGCATCATGCAAAATTTCAAACCACCCAAGACCTCCGAGGTTTTTGAAAACCTCGGAGGTCTGAGCGACCCAATCTCAATCGAGCGTTAACGGATAGGGATCTGACGGCGATTGAACGGATACTCAATTGAACGGATACTCAACTGTAAAATCAAGCAGATACCGGCAATGTACTAACCTAACCGACGGGAGCCATGAAATTTAGCGAGTTGTTAGAAAAATTGAGCGCTGCCAATCAGCATCCTTTGCGGTCCCAGGCGAGTGAGGATATAGAGATTCTGCGAGTCGCCGCGATCGATGAAGCCACTGCGGGTAGTCTCAGCTACATTGAGGGGGCAAAGTTTGCGGCTCAAGTGCAGGTTACGGGAGCCAGTGCCTTAATTTTGCCGAGGGACGCCGCGCTTCAGACTCAGGCAACGGAGCAGGGAATTGCCTGGATTGAAGCGAAGGATCCCCGTTTAGTATTTGCCCAGGCGATCGCCCTCTTCTACCAACCCTTCAAACCAGCTCCTGCAATTCACCCAACGGCAGTGATCGATCCCTCTGCCACCATTGGGCAGGAAGTTGCGATCGGTGCCCATGTAGTGATTCAACCCGGTGTTACCATTGGCGATCGCGTTTGCATCCATCCCAATGTGGTGGTCTATCCAGAGGCAAAAGTGGGCGATCGTACCGTCCTGCACGCCAACTGTGTGATTCAAGAGCGTAGTCAAATTGGAGCAGACTGCATTATTCACTGTGGCGCGGTGGTTGGTTCTGAAGGCTTTGGCTTTGTTCCCATCCCTGAAGGCTGGTACAAGATGGAGCAGTCAGGTTATGTCGTTCTGGAAGATGGGGTAGAAGTTGGCTGCAACGCAACCATTGACCGTCCGGCTGTCGGCGAAACCAGGATTGCTCGGAACACCAAGTTGGATAACCTGGTTCACATTGGTCACGGCTGCCAGATTGGGCAAAACTGCGCGATGGCAGCCCAGGTTGGGCTGGCAGGAGGAGTTAAGATTGGCAACCGGGTCATGCTGGGGGGGCAGGTTGGTGCTGCAAACCAGACTACCATTGGTGACGGAGCACAAATCGGCGCTCAGGCTGGAGTGCATAGCCATGTCAAAGCGGGTGATGTTGTGATCGGAACCCCCGCTATGCCTTACAAGACCTTTTTAAAGGTTTCTGCCATCATCCAACGCTTACCTGAAATGCATAAGGCATTGAAGGAAATCCAGCAGCGGTTAGGCAATGGGTAGGTGATCTACGGGGTAAGGGTATCTATGTCCATCTCGCCCCTTTAGATTACTTGACAAAGAATTGTTGCGAAACTACGAAATTTCGATAGTCTTTGTGCGGTTTTTCCCCTTAACCCTTGTTTTTGATACCTATTTTATGGCAATCTCTACCCTATGTTGTTTTAAGTAAGGTTTATCTATCGGCTTGCCGTAGATTTGCTGTAAGGAGTTGTCTATGAAGTTGCGACTAGGCTGGGCAAGCGTAAGGAAGCCCAGGATTTTTATGTTGTTGGCGGCACTAATCGCCAGTTTGGTTCTGGTTCCATCTTTAACTTTTTCATCGGTTGCATCTCCTTCTAAAGCAACCATTCAATTCGTTTCACCAGACTGGGTAACTGCCCATGCCCAGGATCCAAATGTCCGTATTCTGGATGTACGCAATGCACCGCTAGAGTACATTTCTGGTCATGTGCCTGGAGCGGTCAATATTGCCGATACGGCTTTTCGGGGACCGAATGGAGTTTTGCCCGTCCAATATTGGGACAATAACAGACTGGGCGATATTTTCTCAAAATCGGGTGTGTCTAACACCAGTAAGGTTCTGGTCTATTCCAGTGGTAACGATGTTTTGGGCGCAACGATGGTTGCCTATCTGCTGGAGCGCTCTGGGGTGAAGGATGTTGCGGTCTTAGATGGTGGTTTCGCTGGGTATAAAGCATCAGGACAGCCTGTCACCAGAGAATTTCCTCGCTATACCCCTGGTAAGTTTACGGTTCAAGACAATCCTGCCATTCGAGTCACAGTCGATCAGGTAGCAAAACTGACTGGTCAATCAGGTGTGGTCTTTATTGATCCTCGTCCGCCGGAACTGTTTACGGGTGAAAAGGAAATCTGGACTCGCAATGGTCATATTCCTGGTGCTCGTAATATCCCCTGGCCCACCTTTACCGAGGCAAATAATTCCGAGGAGAATTTGAAAAACCCCCATCAGTTGAAGTCTCTGGATGCAATTCGTCAGCTTTTGGCAGAGCGGGGGATTACCCCAGCGGATGATATTATTGTGACGTGCAGTACGGGGCGGGAAGCGACCCTGCAATATGTGGTACTGAAACATCTGTTGGGCTATCCCAAAGTTAGAGTCTACGAAGGTTCCTGGACAGAGTACAGCACAACGAATTTGCCGGTAGCTACAGGACCTGAAAAAACCTTAACCTCTGGTGTTCGTTGAGGCTGATTGAATGATTTTTTTGCGATCGCTGATGCTTGCTTTTCTGTTGACTCTGGGATCGCTCTCCCTGGTTGCGGCAACAGACTTTTATCAAACTAGTTTGGCAAGTTGCGAACCCCCACCTTCTGATCCTCCGAAGCAACCTCCCAAAAAATAGGTCTACCGGCTTGCATCAGGATGGGGAGATGAGGGGATATATCCCCTCATCTTTGTTTTTGTTGAAACCAGGAACGTTGAGCAATGAGTGATGTTACAGAATCTTTGGCAGTTTCTGAACCATTAACGACTCGGCTACGACCCCAACGATTGGTTGTGGCGATCGCCCTATTTTTGCTTGCCTTTGGGGCGATCGCCCTCAGTGGCTACGGCTGGAAACACAGCACCCTGTTTCTGATTGGTGGACTGTTGGGGGTCACTCTGTACCATGCCAGTTTTGGGTTTACTTCCGCCTACCGCAAACTGTTTGTTAACCGTGATGTGAAAGGCATGCACGCCCAACTGGTGATGCTGGCGCTGGCTACAATTCTGTTTGCTCCTGTTTTGGCAAGCGGAACCGCTTTGGGTGAGCCAGTCCGGGGAGCCGTTGCCCCAGTTAGTATCCAGGGAGCGATCGGAGCGATCCTGTTTGGCATTGGGATGCAGCTAGGGGGAGCCTGCGGCTGCGGCACGCTTTACACGATTGGCGGCGGTAGCCTGATGATGCTACTAACGCTCCTGACTTTCTGTATTGGGGCTTTTGGGGCAAGCCTGACCCGTCAGCTTTGGGGAGGGCTGCCAGCCAGCCAGCCAATTATTCTGGGAAACACAATCGGTTGGGTTCCAGCCATAGTAATACAGTTAGTTTTGTTTGGTGTGTTGGCAGTTGGGCTGCACTGGTGGAGCAAGCGTTCCCCTGTCCTCGCCCCCTCGCCCTCGCCCCCTCCCTCCCCGTCCCCATCTCTTCTCTACGGTCCCTGGTCCTTGGTAGCAGGCGCGATCGTCCTGGCAATTCTCAACTGGGTGACTTTAATCCTCTCCGGGCAACCCTGGCGAATTACCTGGGGGTTTGCCCTGTGGTCGGCACAGGTTGCCACCTGGCTAGGCTGGGATCCAGCATCCAGTCCCTTCTGGGGTAGTGCAGGCGGTCAACAGGCACTCAGCCAGGGGGTCTTTGCAGATGTTAGCTCGATCATGAATATTGGGATTGTTCTGGGAGCCATTCTGGCGGCTGCTCTGGCAGGTCGCTTAATACCCAAAGGTCAGCCTACGGTTTCTCTGACTGCCGCCACACTCCTGGGTGGATTAATTATGGGTTATGGAGCTTTTCTTGCCTATGGTTGCAATGTCAGTGCCTTTTTCGGCGGCATCGCGTCTACCAGTTTGCACGGCTGGGTCTGGATTGCCTCTGCCCTGGTTGGAACATTGGTAGGACTCTGGCTACGTCCGTTCTTCCGTTTGTCCAGTTGAATAGTCTACGAACGTTTGAACCAAAGAGAGAGGGGAGGTTCCGCAGGCACTTCTTAGAATACAGGGGTAGCGTCGGAACACCTACAACCACAAACTACGCCCTACTCTCACCATGATTTACACCCCCGAAGTTCCTGCCCCTCAGGTGCCCTCTCCTTCCCCTGATCCGACTCCCGGTCCGGCACCAGAGCCGATTCCTGCTCCCATCCCTCAGCCTGTTCCCGCACCTGCCCCAGAACCTGTTCCTGCGCCAGAACCCGAGCCAGTCCCTGCACCTATTCCTCAACCAGTACCGGGACCCATTCCCCAAACAGTGCCTTAGGGATGGAAATTCATTTTCTGGCGGACATTTCTGGCGGACATGATGGGAAATTTGATAGCCAAGATCCCTGTTTTCTGGTTAAATCGGGTTCAATTTACCCAATTACCCATGAGAAACTGGGAATCTGAAGGTTATCGCGCACCGCACGAGTTCATTTACTTTTGCGCTTGGTTTTCTTAGAGTTTGTCTTTTGAGCCGAAGTGGTCTTTGGCTTTCCCATTCCCTGAGGTTTAGATTTGGATGGAGTCGATGAAGCTGAGGGTGATTCAGGGATCATGCCCTAAATCATATTTTTGAGGGCTGTCGTTGTGGGATCGGCATTCTCGGATTGAAGGCTGGCATTGTACTGCTGCTGGAAAGCCTGAATACCTTCCTGCGTAGTCATGTCAAACCCTGCCTGATAACCCATGATGATAAACGCCTTGGCAGGACCTCCCCTGGCAGGATCACACAGCATGGAGGGAAATTGAGGGGCAAGGGATTCCAGATATTTGGCGATCGCCCCCGCACTGCGAAGTTGATACTCACGCTTAAGAAACTGCCAGAAGGCAACCAGTTCCGGGATGGCAGCTTCAGCTTCAGATGGGTCAAAAATGGTGATTTTGCGCGGCAAGGTGTATTCCATTAGGGACTGCACATCGCCCTGAGTCATCTTGGGCAGGGTACGCTCTTGATAGGTATAAGCCAGTTCAATGAAGCTACCAATCTAGTAACCGCCTTTGGGGTAGGTTTCAGTGTGAGCTTTGCCCTCTGGAGACTGAACAAATTCCTGGAGTAGCTCATTGACATAACCTTCCAGAATTGGTTCAACTCGTCATAGGTCAAGTTGTCTAGCTGACGAATATTAAAGGTCATTGCACTTGCTCCCCTACAAGACTTATTTACTTGATCTTGCCATCCTGCCATTCTCTAATCACCCCTCATCCCCACAAATCCACCCGCAAACCTTAGAATAGTCTTCGACCACTGCTCTGTTTATTGAAGCGGTCAATCTAAAATCCAAAATCTAAAATCCAAAATGCTAAGAGCCGGGATTGTGGGACTGCCCAATGTGGGAAAATCGACTTTATTTAATGCCGTCGTTGCCAATGCTAAGGCACAGGCGGCAAATTTTCCCTTTTGCACAATTGAACCCAATGTAGGGGTGGTTGCCGTTCCCGATGAGCGTCTGCAAGTATTGGCAAAAATCTCCGATTCCGCAGAAATTGTGCCCGCCAGGGTGGAGTTTGTCGATATTGCCGGACTGGTCAAAGGAGCCAGCCAGGGGGAAGGGTTGGGCAACCAGTTTTTGGCAAACATTCGCGAAGTGGATGCGATCATTCATGTCGTCCGCTGCTTTGACAACGATGACATTATCCACGTCTCTGGTTCCGTTGACCCGGTGCGAGATATTGAAGTGATCAATCTGGAGCTGGCACTGGCAGACCTGGGACAAATTGAGAAACGCATCGATCGCGCCCGTAAACAAGCCCGTGGCAACAAGGAACTCCAGGTGGAAGTCGATGCCCTCGACAAGCTGTTACCTGTGCTGAACGAAGGCAAACCCGCCCGTTTGGTTGCTCTGACGGAAGAAGAAGAACTGGTGATCAAACCGCTGGGACTGTTGACGCGCAAACCCATCATCTATGCGGCAAACGTGTCTGAGGATGACCTGGCAAGCGGTAACGTCTGGGTTGAGCAGGTACGGGACGTCGCCGCCCAGGAAACTGCTCAGGTGGTGGTTGTCTCTGCCCAGGTTGAGGCGGAACTGGTTGAATTGCCAGAAGCGGAGCGGGCAGAGTTTCTGGAATCTTTGGGAGTACAGGAGGGAGGGCTAAAGTCTCTCATCCGGGCGACTTATGAGCTTTTAGGGCTGCGCACCTACTTCACCACGGGACCGAAGGAAACCCGCGCCTGGACGATTAAGGCGGGAATGCTGGCTCCTCAGGCTGCCGGGGTGATTCACACCGACTTTGAGCGAGGGTTTATCCGGGCTGAAACGGTTGCCTATAAGGATCTGGTCACTGCTGGGTCAATGACTGGGGCTAAGGAAAAAGGGCTGGTTCGCAGTGAAGGTAAGGAATATCTGGTGCAGGAAGGGGATGTCATGCTGTTCCGGTTTAATGTGTAGGAGAGCGATGCCCTACCAGATTGTTTCAGCACTGACCGAGGCACAAGTTGAAGAACTGGTTGAGCTTTACCGCAATGAATTCTGGAGCCAGCAGCGGCAATTGGATGAGGTTGTGCGGATGCTGGATGGAACCGATTTGATGATTGGCATTGTAGATGAGCAGGATCATCTGATTGGGTTTACCCGGATTCTGACTGATTTTGTCTACCGGGCGTTGATTTTCGACGTGATTGTTAAATCCAGCCACCGGGGGCAGGGCTTGGGCACCTTGTTAATTGATACCGTCGTCAACCATCCCCAATTACAAGCCGTTGAGTATCTCGGTCTCTGCTGCTTACCAGAGATGATGCCGTTTTATAAACGCTGGGGGTTTAGCGAGAGTCAGGATGGCATTCGGCTTCTATTTCGATCGCAAGCCAGCCCGACTCCCTAATCCTGCTGGTGGGAAAATTTGTAAGCACCAATGGCAGATAGGGCGATCGCTACCGTTAACAAAATCGGAATGGCGTACCAGGGAAACTGGGACAGGGGCAGGTAAGCGGCAGCTCTCAGCCCCAGACTGGCATAGGTCAGGGGCAACAGGTAAACGATGCCTTTGAGGATGACGGGCAGCGTTGCTGGATCAAAAAACGTGGCACCCAGAAAAGACATCGGCACAATCACAAAGTTGTTGTAGATGCCTACACTTTCCAGGGACGTGACACTCAATCCCACAATCACGCCCAGACCAGCGAAAACAGCGCAATTCAGCACCAGAACCAGCAGAAACAGGGGATTCAAAAAACTCCAGATCCTGCCGGTAAAAAGGATTGCCACTAGAATCACCGACCCTGATGTCAGCAAACCGCGCACGATCCCTGCCATCATCTTGCCGAGGTGCAGTGCCAGGGGATGGACGGGTACCAGCATCAATTCTTCAAAGGTTTTGCTGAAGATGCGATCGCCGCAGAGCGAAAACGTTGTGCCCCCAAAGCTAATCACCATGGAGGAAAGCGCCACCATTCCCGGCAGAATAAATTCCAAATACGAGTTCCCCGCGGATGGGGTGACTGCCCGGTCTAAGGCACTACCCAGACCCAAGCCAAATCCGACAATATAAATCAGTGGTGAAACCAGCCCCGAAGCCATCACCTGAGTAATTCTCACCCGCAGATCCAGCCAGTCCCCCCAGAAGATGGTGAGAGAGTCACTCCATAGGGTTTGGAGCATGGACTGACGAAGCCGCCGATTTTGGATTGGGGAAGCGCTCACGGGTGCAACATTTCTTTACTATTTTCCTATTCTTGATGCAGACGGTTGAAATAACAAGGGGGCGATCGTGATTCATCCTGCCCCCCGACCCCCACCCTTCCCTTCCCTACCACCCACCCTCTACCACCTACTTACCTGACTACGCAAATACCGATCTTTGTAAAGATTTCATCAATATTTAAGAAAAAGTTCCTGCCAGACACCTCTTTCCCTGAAGAAACGAGCAGTAGTCCCCAAACTAACTGACGTAAAGAGTCGGGAGGTGGCAGTAGACACAAACACGCGATTTCAAGGTGCAGGAGTCAGGGGAAGCATACGCCTTAGACCTTAAGTAGTTGGATATATAAAGATCCCAGGGTTTTTGGGAGAGATGCCTTTGATGCTTATTCATCAGAGCACCGACCTCAGTGTTTATCGAGTCCGACTACTGTGTTTCGCTGTCTATGCCTCCTAACAACTTGACGTTGTGTCCATGTGGGTAACCATTGCTTCAGGAATGACTTTATGAACTTATCAAAATCCCTTCTCCCTCTCACAACTGCAACCGCTGTTTTAGGCGTTCTCTCTGTTCCCGCTCAAGCAGCAAACATCTTTGGCACGTCCGGTATCCAGTTCGATGCAGATACTATCGTTGACTTTGGCTTTGCATTCTCAAACAACCAATTTCAATCAAGCATATTCGTTGTTGAGCAAGTGGGAGGCACAACAACTCGTGTAGCAACTGTGTTTGAGGAGAGCAGACAGGCAAATTTTGTGCCGGCTCCAGGGGACCCACTACCTACTAATTGGTTTGCTACCTGTGGTTCGGGAGCCGCTGTCCCCAATTGCACGAGTTCCTTTACGTTTCGGGCGGGGGTACTCTATGCCCTCGAACTGTTTAGTGTGGCTCCCGAAGAACCTGCCAACGGACCTCGCGTTCCCAGCATGTTTTCAACCAATGCTTTGAATGGAGGAACCCAACGAGTCCTGTTTGGTTCCTTTGGTTCAGGTGGAGAGGGAGTTCCTTTTCCAAATCCGGGTAACTTTTCCTCTGCCAATCCTTTTGCAGGAATTGTTGCCCTTGCCTTTGAAGATGGAGCCTATCGATCTGAGCCTGAAGACTTTGACTTTAACGATTTCAGCATTTTTGCATCCGCCAGACTGGCACCTGCCCAACCGATTCCAACACCCCCTGTTTTGGGTGGATTATTGATTGTTGGATCGTTAGCCATGCGCCGTCGTCAGGCAGCGTCTAAGACGAAAAACTAACCTCACCTGACACAAATAGGGTGTCAGTAGACTGAGATCCCCAACTGTCCCAACCAGTTGGGGATCTGGTTTATTTTAAAGCTACCTCGCCCCACGCTGCTTCCCCTATTTCTGAGTTAGTGTATGGTAATTTAGGCGAAACTCCTTCCCTCCCTACGGCGGTTAGCTAGAATTTAGCGGCATACTAGGGTATAGGAACGGGTTCCATCCCGATAGCGAAGGTGAGATCGTTCCGTGACTTTCCCGACCCAAGACAGGCAGCTATGAAACGTAAATCCCGGTCTACCAGTTATCAATACGATAGAGATAGAGATTTGGATGATTACGAGTTTCAGGACGTTGCTCCGAAGCGAAAATCATCTAAGCCCTCCATTTTGACTGCTACGTCTCTGGCAGTGCTGGCGGGTGTGTTTATTCTGGGGATTGGAATTGGTCTTGGCTTTAGTTCCGTTGCCACCTCTGGCGGCAGCGGCGGTAAGATTGTAACCCTGGGCGATCTGGAGAGCAGAGCACCCAATGCTGAACTTTGTGTCCAGTTTGGAGCCAGCGCTATCACAATGGACACACGGGTTTTTGTGACCTTAAATCCCCTCAATGTCTTTGTCTCCCAACCGACGACCCAACCAGGCTGTATTTTGCGGAGTAACAACTGGTCAGTGTTGGAACAAAAGGGGTTGGTGAAACCAGAGCAGGTGCGCGACTGCAAACAGCGAATGAACACTTTTGGCTTTACCGGAACGCTGGAAAGCTCACCCAAGATTGATTGTGTTTATCAGAATGATGCTGCGAGAAATCTGTTCCTGAATGAACCTGGGGGCGGTGTGGCTAAACCTGAGAACCAGCGGTTTTAGCTAAACCTGAAAACCAGGGGTATTAAATGTATAGGCTGCTGAAGTTGAAGGGTTGCGATCGACCAAATATTCTCCGATCGCACCCATCACATCCAGGCTAACAGGAGCCAAAAGCATTAATCCTTCTAGAAGCAGTTCTAACCCTAATTTTTTCCAGTGGATTGATCGGGTGATAGAGCGGGGGAGGATTAATGAATACCAGGCAATAGGTAACCGACGCGGGGTAACAGGTTGAAACCCCTCAAGCCATAAAAGCATCGTCCAACCAGTTATTTTATTCTCAGTGGTTGTTGCAATCGTTGGTTGAAGGTCTCTCATTAGAAGCTTCCTGCCAGTTCTGTTTGGCTGAATGATAGAAAGCTTGAGAAATCCTTCACTGCGAGAACTTGCGGAAATATATTGGCTCTCAATTCAGATGTCCGTAAAAGTACGTTAGTGGGTTGCGAACGAATAATCCCCCACTAATGTTTTATGGCAGAGATTGTTCACCAGTAAGGTGAATGGATAGTTATAACTAATTGCGTTAGTACTGTCTTCTTCTACGCGCTTCAGGCTGAAATAGAAGCCAGATTATAAATCCTAATGTCCCTGTTCCCATCAATAAGGGAATGAACAAAAGCTGACCGAAAATCCCAAGTTTATTTTGGGCTTTCAAGTCTGCATAAGCCCAAATGACAATCCAACTATACAACCCATTGATCGCGATTAACCCCAGAGCAAAGAGTGGGTAAGCAGTCATGCCGACTAGAATCACATAAGGCAAGAACAGAAGCAGGCTTACAGACAATTTGATTAAAACAGAGATTAAAGCAGGCATATAGCGTTTTTGAATCCAGTGAGGTACATGGATAGCCGCAAAACCCTTGAGTCAAATAGATGAGATGTACCTCACCCAGAAAGGAAACGCTGTAAGCAGCAAAGTAAAACCCTATCCAATAATCCCTGCCGCCAAAGCCCAATAATCAGTCAAAGGCACAGAACTCAGCCTAATGATGGCACAAGTCTGCATCATATTACTTCTGGAGGAAGACATTGCAGAAGTTGGCTTTCTGATATTCTGCTGAACAAATGCTGAAGTATTAAAAATACAGCTATGAAAGTTCCTGCTTTTGTCCCCTTGCTGAAGGCAACGTTCTCGAAGTGGACGGAAGATAAAGTGCCACGATTGGCAGCCGCTTTAGCTTATTTCACAGTCTTTTCGCTAGCTCCGTTACTGATCATTTCTATTTCCATTGCAGCTATCTTTTTTGGCGAAGATGCCGCCAGAGGACAGATTGTTGGGCAAATTCAGAGCTTGGTTGGGCAAGAGGGGGCAGAGGCGATCGAATCCATGATTGCTAACGCAAACCAGGTAGAAGGCGGCGTGGTAGCCACTATCGTGGGTATTGTCACCCTACTGTTAGGGGCATCGGGGGTGTTTGGGCAGTTACAGGATGCGCTTAACACCATTTGGGAAGTTGCCCCTAAGCCGGGACGCGGCATTGTTAATTTTATTCGGGTTCGTATTCTGTCGTTTGGAATGGTGCTGGCGATCGGCTTTTTGCTGTTGGTTTCATTGATAGCCAGTGCAGTCTTGGCTGGGTTAGGCACCTTTATGAATGGCATCCTTCCTGATCTGGCTCCTCTCTGGGAGGTTGTTAACTTTGTGGTCTCCTTTGGTGTGATCACCTTTTTGTTTGCGTTGATTTATAAGGTGCTGCCGGATGTACGAATTACCTGGGGCGATGTCTGGATCGGTGCAGCGTTTACGGCATTTCTATTTACAATTGGGCGCACGTTGATTGGGATTTATCTGGGCAGTGCAGCGATTGGCTCTGCCTATGGCGCGGCTGGTTCCCTGGTAGTGATTCTGGTCTGGGTGTTTTACTCAGCACAAATTTTGTTGTTTGGGGCAGAGTTCACTCAGGTGTATGCTCGTCGCTATGGTTCTCGGATTCGACCTACTTCGATCGCAGTTCCTTTAACTGATGAAGGGCGCGTGCAGCAGGGTATTCCTCGCACTGAGTATGTGAAAGCGATCGCCGAGGCAGAAGAAATCCAAGCCTCCGAATCTTCTCCACGCTCCCAACGGGGTGAGATGGCTACCCAACCCACGAAAGCTCCACGCCATTCCTCTTCGTCTCCCAATCTGACAATGGTGGTTTTGGGATCAATGGTTGCCATTGTTGATACGATTCGCGGCACTAGCAAAGGTCACCGTCGCCGTCGTCGGTAGTCTAACCAAGGAGATTTCTGATGGATGATGGATACTCTTCAAATGGTAGGTGCTCCTACGGACGATCACACTTTCTCTTCTGTGAGTTCTTGTTCAGACTCATCTCTGACCTGAAAGTACCAGTAGAGATTAGCAACCGACAGATCAGACATTTGCTGTAAATTTACCACTGTAAGAGCTTTATGCGCTGCATTCTCGGCTTGCTGACTGATATAAGTTTCATATTCTCTCCGGGTTTCAGTATGCATCATCAACCGGAGAGCATCACATAGAGCCGGAAAGTGAGATTTCTGCTTCAAAGTCTCATAAAGCAACTGCTCTGGAGGAATTGCCGTCAAATCTACTGTGACAGAGGTTTCAGTTGTGTCAGGTTCGCTGACATCACTTTCTTGTAATGACTTTTGTTCAGAAGGAGGGAGCGATCGCACCCAATCAACCTGATCTTGCCAAAACTTCAGTACAACCAGGTCGTGATCATGAATACGTGTGATTTCTGGGAAAATAATATCTAGTTCATCTTCTGATTCACAGCGATCGACAACTTCAATCACATCCTGACGAATTCTTTCTTGGAGTTGCCCTAAACAAATGCTCAAAGCCTCCGGCTGATTTTGCAGTTGATATGTGACAGCAATAGTCTGTTCAATTGCCCATGCACACTCTAGCCTGCGGAGTTGTGTCACCGCATTAGCTTCTGGCAGCAGATGCGGATTTCTGTAATCAGCTAAAGACTCTGTCAGAATTTGCCGTTCGTTAGCCAGTCCAGAATTTTGAACATTCAAGTCCTCACACATCATGTCAATCTTTATCAGTCTGGTAGCTTCCAGAAATTTTCCATAGGCTTGAGCTAGGGCTTGACGGTGCTGCCTGAACTCTATGTCTTGAACAGCCTCATCAATTTTCTGAATAATTTCTGTTCCTTGATCTCTCAAAACTCGCTTTAGGTCAAGAAATCCCTCCCGCATCTCAAGCCGTTGCAGTTTAACATCCTCTCTCAGTTTCAAAAGCTGCCAAAGGCTCACAGCCGAAATTGCTAAGTTAGCTACAACTCCAACTCCTGTCAGAATCGTCATCGTTTGCAAAACACTTAAGCTTGCCTGGATGCCTTGTAGTCCAACCTGAACAGCTTGAAATCCTTGCTGTGTTTGGTACATCTGAGCAAATTGCAGAGGAACAGCGATCGGATTAAAGGGAACCCCAGCATTACTTAATATTCCGACTGCATTACCAACAAAATGCCCTGTTGCCTTTTCTCGGGCGGTTCCCATCACCACCCCTGCTGCATTCTTTACGACTTCATACTTACCTGCGTCAATGCCAGCTTGAATTAGGGGAGGAAAGGCAAATAGCATAGTGGTTAATTGGAATTACTCAGTTGCTTTAAGCTTAAATCAGCAATTTTGTAAAGATACCCGTATTTTCCCGGAGATTCACGTTAGTTTTTGGCTAACTTGGGCATATTCCAAAAACGTGACGCTCTAAGGCTAGGAAACGTATGATGATTTCAGAGACGGTTGACCTGAAGGTTGTTGAACTCCTGTCGCAGATTACCGGGAAAAAGCTTGATCCACGGGATGTAACACTGCCCGTTCTTTTTCTGGCTGCTCTAACCACGGTTCTTCTGGGTGTAATGTTTGCCGATCAAAGAGTGACTGAGGAAGAAAAGCAGCGTTGGCAAAAAACTCTGAATCGTTTCATTCCAGCAGAGGGCAATGTTCGTCAATTGGCTCAATTGCTTAGTAAAGGAATTCGAGAACAAAAGATTTATGCGAATTCCGATGAAACGTTGACATTGCTGAAACCGTTTTCTGAGTCTGAGAAACTATTGCTGATCGGATTTGGCTATGAAATGTCTGCTGCTGATGGAGAGATCGCTGAATCAGAAAAACAGCATTTACGTCAACTTGCGAACCTGGGGGGACTGAAGCCTGGTTATTTCAATGTGCTAGAAGCTGGATTTACTCAACAATTAGTTCCAGATCTGACAGCACTGGAAGAGGTTAGATCCTTGCTCGATCCGGCTCGATTCCACGAATTGGATACTCTGTTTGTAAAGGCTGCAAGCGAATTGCTATCAGCCAGAAGTGTTGAAAGAAAGCTTAAGACAAGAAAAAAGGGGTCAGAAAATAGTATTCTGACCCCTATCAAATAAAAAATTCTGTCTGATGCTATCGTCGTTTCCCAATATTGTCAAATCGGTAGTCAAAACGACTGTCGCAGACTGACTAACCAGTTTTGAAAACCCGATTGTTCTTTAAAGTCTGGCTGACGTTTGTGCTCGACGCCAGCTTGACGAGCATGCGAGATCTATTTTATCGGATCAATCATGCTGTCATTTGTGTTGATATTTCAACCTTTTCTAAAGCCTGTAAGACTCGGCAAGGGGAGAACTTTTGCCGGATTTATATAGAATTGCTCGAACGCTTGAAGCGACAGCACCCCGCAACCGCGCAGATGTTGATTCCGATTGACTCAACA
>NZ_JBXBCF010000106.1:0-32166 GCF_056784235.1 Kovacikia sp. CALU 1929 | reverse complement strand
TAGAGACGTGATCGATGCGGAAGAACAGATCCGTCGGGAAGAACTAGATGTAGATACAAAGGGTCGCCCAACGGTCGAAAAGCGTCCTGACCGTCGCATCTAATCTGTTTTTGTCTAATTGTGGTTCACCCAAGGTACTTTGCCTGGTAATCTAATCTAGAAAAACCAATTTGCGGGGTTTTGAAGGTTTGTAATCATTCAAAATTTGCTTGTTAAATTACTAGCTGTGTAACCATTATCCAAAAGTCCCTCTCCTAAATTTAGGAGAGGGACTTTTATAGCTATGTTCAGTGGAATCAAATGTAGATGGATTAAGGCTGGGAGTAGTTGCACAATCAGGGCTGATCTATCATAGCGACTCTAATTTTCTCTACCCTTTACAAAAGGGCACTACCAAAATGACAATAGGCTAGTCATTTCAGTGGATCTCTGGAACTTAGGAAATGAAACTTTTGGTTGATGAATTAGCTGGATCAAAACCATAGAATTCAAACGTTGGTAGATTCAAGGAAGGAAATACATGAATATCATTGCCTGGATTATCTTAGGATTCATTGCTGGGGCGATCGCTAAGATGATTTACCCTGGAACGCAGGGTGGCGGCTTTATCACTGATATCATTTTAGGTGTTATCGGAGCCGTGGTTGGTGGCAGCATCCTCACCTTATTGCAAACTGGAACACTGCAACTCACCGCAGCCAGTCTCAGCATTCCCGGAATTATTGTGGCAATTCTTGGGGCAATCATTGCTATTTTCATTTGGGAATCTCTGATTCGTCGTCGTGCCTAGATACCTATGAAGTTACGCCTCTGAATAAACGACTTGTGTAGGTTGGGTTGAGGCATATAACTTGCTTGCCATCAGTTCTTCCATCGCCTTAGAGCCATTCGGTTGAGCTTTGTGAAACCCAACCTACACAGGTCTTATATTTAATGAATCCCACCTACTTAGCGTGACAGATTTTGAAGATGCAAAAGGTGTGACATGGTTACAATGTCGTTTCTATTTATCCTGTTTTTAGCCTCACCACAATGATTAAAACATAAATACTAAAACATACAGTAGTTCTCATGCTGATGCGGTACAAGCTGGTCATTAGTCATTAGTCCCTCGTGGGCGACCAATGACCAATACCGACTAAAAACGTACCTCACAAAGTTGAGAATCACTATAAATAGTTTCCAAAAAACTTTTTTAGCTAGGAGGATTACCTCATGATGTTTCGATTAGGACGCATTGCTGTAGCGGGTGCAGTTATTGCAACAGGGTTGTCAATGCTGGCTCAATCGGCTAATGCCCAAACTCAAGCCTGTGTGCCACTCAAGCTGTAGGTAATGGTGGAACGCGAGTTGAAAAGTCAGTTTCACCCCCCGGTACTGGCGTCACCCGTGACAATTGGAATACCGATTTTATCGTGCCCAGCAACCGAAATTTCCGTCGTTATGTTGCCAGCATTATGCCCCTGAATCGGGGTGACTATAACGTCCAGATGAACCTGAAATATAGAGACGATACCGCAGATACCGTATACAACCGGGTGGCTGGATTGCCAGAGCGAAAAAACTATTCCCTTTCAGGTGCTCCCCGGACTAACACCAATCCCTATCAAGTCAATGTGCAAGTGGGGGGGATTCCTGTGGTTGGGAACTCTTATGTTTTATCCGTTTCAGGGTGTAGCTAACAGGGGAATCTTCTGCCAGGTTGATACCTCAAAGTTGCGAGGTTCCTCGGCATCGCGTTTAGTAATTCTTCTGTATCGATCACTAAACCAATAGCACTGAAGTAAACAGAAACCTCAGAGTGGCGGCCCGTTCTTCCCAGGTTAAGCTTGGAGAAAAAGGCTGGAGAACAAGGTAGATCAGGGCCTTCAGTCTTAAGTTAATGCTACTGGTCTGGCGATCGCGGCAATAATGGTGGCAATTTCTTCGGGATGGGTGTTTTGAGAGAGGTAAATTTGAAAACCCAGGGAGATCGCTCTCTGTCGTCCTTGCTGGCTGCGATGGGGAGTGAGGGCGATCGCAGGTAAATCGGTTCCGTGGGATGCTGCATAGGCTTTCGCGGTGGCAAGTAGTTTCATTTCTTGATTGCTCACGCTATCTCTGACAAGATGAATTAGAAGAAGATTGGGATCGAACTGTTCCAGAATTTCGATCGCATCCGTAGCTGCCGCAACTCCCAGCAAGTCAGCCCCATCTTGCTCAAGCTGGTTAATTAAGGGTTGTTTGGAATGTAATTGCGCGTCAACCATGAGGATACGCCGATCCTTTAGCAGAAGCGATTCTGCCGATGCAGCGGTCTGGGATATAGACCGTTCAGATAGGGGGATTTGCACTTCAGAGATAGGGGTAGAGGTAGGGGGTGGTCGCATGATCGGCAACTCGACCGTAAAGGTTGCCCCTTTGCCCTCTCCTTCGCTAAAAGCCTGGACGGTTCCCCCATGCAATTCCACCAGATGGCGCACCAACGATAAACCAATTCCCATTCCCCGGTAATGGCGGGTAGTTGAGCCATCTTCCTGGCGAAAGGTTTCAAAAACGTGGGGCAAAAAATAGGGTGTAATTCCTTTACCAGTGTCAGAGATGACGATTTGAATTGCCTGATCGACTTGAACCAGACGAATATTCACCTGTCCTTCGGGGAGAGTGAACTTAATTGAATTGGAAATTAAATTCATCAGGATTTGGCGCAAATACCGCTCATCTCCCCAAAGTAGTTCAAGGGATGGGTCGAGATCCGTAATTAGATGAATTCCCTGGGCAGTTGCCGCAAGGTCGAGTGACTCAATCACCTGCTGGGCTAATTCATCCAGCCTGACTAAGCTGAGTCGGAGACGAAACTGACCTGTAACAACCTGTGACAGGCTGAGCACGTCATAGACCAGTTGAGTCAGGGCGATTGACTTTTGTTCAATCACTTCCAGCGCTTGAACCACAGTTTCCTGGCTGAGTCGCTGGTACTGAAGCATATTTGTCCACCCGGTAATGGCGTTCAGTGGGGTCCGGAGTTCGTGGGACAGCGTAGTTAAAAATTCGTCTTTCAGACGGTTGGCTTCCTGAGCTTTTTCATAGAGATAGGCGTTGTCGATCGCGATCGCTGCCCGTCGAGCTAGGTCACTAGCCACTGACAGATCAAGCGGGTCGTATTGGCGGTTAGACTCTGCCATTGCCATTACCATCGTTCCAAACTTTTGCCCCCGTGCAGTCAGGGGCACAATCAGAAGGGATTTTGGCATCAGTTGACGATGAATCGTGGCAATTCGAGCGTCCTGGAGGAGTGGCTCAACGGCTGAAAAGTCAGCAACCATCAGTGGCTCGCCAGTCCGTAGCACCTGCGCCATCAAACTACTGCGATTCTCAGACGACGTTTGGTAAAGCGAGCTTAACTCATTCAAAAGATCCTGTTTAGCCTGATTTCTATGCCACGCCATGATAGGCTGTAGCCTGCCATCCGGGGTTAGCTGATGCAGCATACAAAAGTCTGCCAGCAGTGGAATCGCTAATTCAACTACATTTGCCAAAGTTGTCTCATAGTCGAGGCTGCTTGCCAGAACATTGCTAGCATTTGCCAGGAAGGTACAGCGCTGATTGGCAATTTCTGCATGGGCACGGGCAGCTTGCTCCTGTCGCAGTAGTTGGTCGCGCTCCTGCTCAACGGCTTTACGGGTAGTGATATCTTGAAAAAAGATTGAAAGCCCACGATTGGAGGGATAGAGGCTCACCTGAAACCAGCGATCGCGGCTCATGCAACGGGTTTCCAGGTGCCTGGAAGTCCTGGTTTCTACGACTTCATAGCATTGGTGGTAAAGCGCGGTGCTAACCAACTGGGGATAAACTTCCCACAAATTGCGCCCCAACAATTCACTGGAATACTTCTGTAACAGTCGCTCAGCCTGGTGGTTAACGTAAGTAAACTGCCACTCAGTATCTACCGCACAAAAACCATCGGTAATGCTTTCGAGCAGATGGGCAAACGCTTCATTGGTAGACTGTAAGGCATCCTCTGCTTGCTGTCGCTGATTGATTTGGCGTTCTAACTCATGTCTGGTTTGCTGGAGCTGGGTGAGTTGCTCCTCGATCTGACTGGATAGGGCATCACAATTTTGCTGTAACTCCACTTCTGTTTGCTTCCAGGCAGAAATGTCTTGGTGCAAAATGATGACACCCGATGGAATTGGATAAGCCCGTACCTCAAGCCAGCAGTTGAGAGCCGCATGGAAAGCTTGAAAGCGGACGACAATTTGTTCAGTTAAAACCCGTTCCAATTCGTTATAAACGGTTGAACCCACTGCCTGGGGATAGATATCCCAGAGAGATTGTCCTACAAACTCCTCTGGCGATCGCCCCGCGATTTCGGCTCCTCTTTGATTGACAAACGTAAAACGCCACTCTCGATCGCAGATTGCCGCCCCATCGGAAATGGTTTCAAAAACGCGAGTCATCTGATCTAACGGTAGATTTACCAAAAGCCCATTCAACCAGCCTTAGCCGCTCAACCTCAGTTGTGCATCCAGGAATTAGTTCATGGTTCTCAACAAAGCTCTATCATGCTTGGCGGAGGCATCCCAATCTGTTTATGTTCCGGTTTCAGATTCTAATTTTATATTTTGTTAACAAATGCGGACATTCTAGAATTTACACCATTGGCATTAAGGCGGCATCCCTCTTTTTGTATATCCCGCAACATCTCCGGTTTGGGGGGCAGGGAATAGGTGAGAGAGAGAGGGGGTATCCACTATTCCACTGGAACCAACTCATCTAGCTCCCGCCAAACGTGGTGCATGAGTGGGTCTAATCCGTCACGGGTAACGGCGGAAATGGTGAAGATGGGAGCGCCGCTGAGGGCTTCAAGCTGAGTGGCGATCGCTTCTACCTGGGCGGCATCCTGGGCAAAGGCATCAATCTTACTCAGTGCCAGAATTTGAGGGCGCTCTGTTAACCCCCTGCCGTAAGCCCGGAGTTCTTCTTGAATGGTGGCGTAGTCAGCCATAGGATCGGCACTGGTGACATCAACCAGGTGAAGCAGTAGGCGGGTTCGTTCAATGTGGCGGAGAAACTCGTGACCCAGTCCTAATCCCAGGTGTGCCCCTTCAATCAGTCCTGGAATGTCCGCAAAGACGGTGCCATCGCCGCTGGGTTTGCGAACTACACCCAGATTGGGCACCAGGGTTGTGAATGGATAATCGGCAATTTTGGGGCGGGCAGCAGAAAGGGCGGCAATCAGAGTTGACTTGCCCGCGTTCGGCAATCCAATAATGCCCACTTCAGCTAATAGTTTGAGTTCCAGGCGCAGCGATCGCTCTTCTCCTGGTAGTCCTGGCAGTGCCCGTTCTGGGGCACGATTACGGTTACTCAGGAAGTGCTGGTTCCCCAACCCGCCCTTACCCCCCTGGGCAACACAAAGGGTTTGTCCAGGTTCTGTCAGATCACCAATTAATTCTTCGGTTTCAGCATCGTAGATAACTGTGCCACAGGGCACTTCAATCCAGCGATCTCGTCCCGATGCGCCTGTGCGGTTATTGGGTCCGCCCCGCTGCCCATCATCTGCCTTGAACAGATGGTTATAGCGAAAGTCTAGTAGCGTTTGCAGGTTTTCGACCGCGCTCAAAATCACGGATCCGCCCCTGCCGCCATTCCCACCAGAGGGTCCTCCTGCTGGAACATACTTCTCCCGCCGAAAGGCAACCAAGCCGTCGCCACCTTTCCCCGCCTGTACCTGAATGTCTGCCTGATCAATAAATTGCATGGAATCCGATCGAAACCTCTGCCCCAATCATAGAGAATAACCGCAGAGGATGGATGGCAAAGGAGGCAGCAAACTTAATTACCCATACCCAGTTCCCGATTCCCGATTGCTTAAATTAATTTTCCAGTTGAACCCTTGCTAAAAGATGAACTAAGATCTTAAATAGGAACTCGGAAGTAGTCAGCACGGTATTAGCCGACACGGTATTAACCGACGAAATGAGAAGCATTGGGCATTCCTTAAGTAATCATGCAAATTTAAGCAGGTTGTTCGGTTATCCCACCTGAATTAATCAGGAAAATGCTTGCCATGATCTTGTAGTGTGTTAATATCAATAGCTGAAAAAGCTGCTTCCCCAAAGACGCGACTATCAATACATTTCCGAAACATTCATTTCCGAAACACAGTTAGGAAGCCTTCGAGAAGTATTTGCAAAATTAGGATCCCCAAACACAGTATGAGCCAGCAGGTTATTCACCCAATGGTCAAGTTGCAGCGACAAGTGCAAAAGTTGATCGACTCAAAATTGCTAAAACCAACAGACAGTATTTGGAAGATCGCCCTCCTCTATGGGGACGATTGGTCTTTTCTAAAACAGGAACTTCTTGCCTACGACTTCACGATGCAAGATCCTGTCAGCGATATACTGGCAGTTGATAGCTGGGAAGAGGAAGAATAGGCGAGGTGAATTCAAAGGATGAAGGATAGAGTTTGTAATTTATCCTTCATCCTTTAGCCTTTCAAAGACACTTTGCCAGTGCTTGCGCCAGCTCCCTCGCGGTCTGGTAGCGATCGCCCGGACGGTAAGCCGTTACCCGCTCAATCACCTTTTGTAGCTCTGGAGAAGCGGCGTACAGTTTCTCTAAATTGAAGCCATACCCCAGACTCTGCTTTTTGTAATAGCGGATCGGGCTATCTCCGGTGAGCAGGTAAATCAGGCTAGGACCGATGGCATAGAGATCGGACTGAGTGGTAGGTCGCCCCTGATTTTGCTCTGGGGCACTATATCCCTCTGCCCCAATCCGAGTTCTGGACGGCATTCCTACCGCTTTAACTGCGCCAAAATCCAAGACAATTACGCGATTGCTGCGGTTTTCTACTAACAGATTTCCAGGCTTAATATCTCGGTGGATAATGGGAATCTGCCGATTATGGAGATACTCCAGGACTTCACAAGTCAGGATCATCCAGGTGACTGCCTGTTCCTGACTGATGGGTCCCTGGCTGCGTATCCACTTCTCCATATCTTTCCCATGTAGCAACTCCATCACCAGATACTTTTTCCCATCCTCAATGAAGAAGTCGTAAAACCTGGGAATGCCAGCATGGTTCAGTGTTTTAAGCGTATTTGCCTCTCGCTCAAACAATTCCTGTGCTTTAGGAATACGAGCCATATCCGCATTCATTTCTTTCAATACCTGTAACCCACTCTGCACCTGCCCTGCTGGCATGATCATGCTGGGGTTCCACACCAGGTAGGTTGTGCCCATCCCTCCCCGACCCAGGACACGTAACACCTGATATTGGCGAATAGTCTGCTGAATTTTGACGGGTTGGCCACAGTGGATACAAAACAAGTTCCCAGGGGCGTTGCCTTCATGGGCGCAAAGGGGTGGTTTTTGAGCGGGAGGGCTGACGTTTTGCTGTGGGAGAACTGGAAGTTGAGGGGACAGTTCCAACGGCGGTGGTGGACTGGAATTTGCCTGGGAGGGGGGCGACGACATTTGAAATTGCAGTAGGGGTCCTCCCCTGGCTAACTGAATCAAAGTGTCCTCTGAAAGGATGCCCTGAGACATCAGGTAGCCATTGACAAAGGTTCCGTTGGCACTATGGTTGACCAGTTGCCACCCTACTTGAGGTTGGGAAGCGGAAACGGGGAGATTAATCCGACGCAGTTCTAGATGAAAGCGAGAAACCAGTAGATTTTCAAGCACGATGTGATTCCCAGGCGCACGCCCAATCCGAAGCAGCGGTTCATCTTCAAACTGCCACTGCTTAACAGGAGTACGCTGTTGGGGATCAAGTAAGGTCAGGATGACCATGCTGCTGGCGATGAGCCGTTGGGTGGGGCAACGGGGCAAGAGTTGAGATTGAGAGTTAGAAGACGGGGAATAGGAGATTAGTTTTTAATTTTTAGTTTTTGGTAATTAGAAAATTAGTCTAATAACTAACAACTAACAACAACAACTCCCACCCACCTACCGTAGATGATCCAGGTTGGGACGAACTTTGGCGCGAATGACGATCGCCGAAATGTTGTCATGCCCATTGTATTGGTTTGCAAGATCAATCAACTGCCCAACTCCCTGATCCAGATTGGTGTGGGAACTTAATAGAGGTTCAATGGTTGCTTTGCAGTGGGTTTCCAGCAGGTCATTGTCGGATAGTCCGTCGGAACAAAGTATCAGTAAGGTATCTTCATTCAGTTCAAAGTACTGCACATCGGGTTTAACGAAATGCTCATCCCGTGGTCCAAGTGCCTGGGTTAATTGGTAAGCATCGGGACGGGCATAGGCAATGTCGGGGTCAACCCCCCGCTGAATTTCCCGCTGTCCAACTTCGTGATCGACTGTAATCTGTTCTAAACCGCGTTTGCGGGTGTAACGGTAGAGCCGACTGTCTCCCACATGGGCAACAGCCGCCTCGGTGTCTTGAATCAGAACCATCACCAGGGTTGTTCCCATGCGCCCACTACCAGAACGGGCATTTTGCTGATTAACGTCGTAAATCGCCTTATTCGCAAGCTGTACGGCTTCATTTAGGGCATCCGAGTTGGGGAGGTTGCCAGAACCATCCCTGGAAAAGGGGGAACTTTGCCACTTTTCCTTGAAATACTGGCGCAGGGTATCGACCGCTAAGGCACTGGCGACTTCTCCTCCGGCATGTCCGCCCATGCCATCACAGAGGATATAGAGATTACGGACGTGGACGGTTTTGCCAGAGGGGCTTTCTAACCGACTCATCTGGGTTTCAATCCCAAAATAGTCTTCGTTATGGTCTCGCTGACGACCAATGTCAGTACGTCCAGCATCTTCCAGATTGAACAACTGCATTGGTAGAACAACGGTTGGCAAATCATCACTTTCGCTCTCACCCTCATCTTCTACAAACGTGGCAACCTCATTGAACGGTTCCAATCGGGTAGAGGCAACTGAGCTACTGATGTCGGCAGAGCCATTGGTAGGCACCTCAGGCGGCAAGTTGGTGATTGCCAACTCAGAGGAATCCAGAGGGTCAGAATCGAGCATTTGATCAAACTCGGAGTAGGTTGTTTGAAGGTCATCCGCGATCGCCTCAATTCGCGATCGTACATCAGGAATAGTGGTTAAATTGCCTGTTTCTAGATCCGCCAACAATAAAGTAATTGCCCCTAGCTGGGTTTGTTGAGACTGGGCAAACAGAATTTGCCAAAGCCGTCCCAGATGATACAGGGTAGGGGGCTGGTCTGGAGCGTTCGTGTAAATCTGCTGGAGACAAAGAGCCTGATCTTCATCGACCCGTAGGTTAGAGGTTTCCAGGAGACTTTGCTGACTGTTGACCGTTTCTAATAGGCTCCAAAGCTCAACCATTTCGTAGAGCCAATGCAAAAGCTGAAGCTGGGGAATGATTAATTCATCGTTGGACCACAAATCAGTCAGGTGGGGGAGCAGGGAGCGGTCTTCCAACAGCAAAATTTGTTGTCCATTTTGTTGCCACGTATCGTGCAGGAATGGCAGTGCCTGGTTGCACTTATCTTGCAAGGTCAGATAAGGTTTGGCGATCGCTGGCAGCGTGACCGATGTTATAAAACTGGTCGATTGCGGACCAGCCGTTGAGTCGATTTGATCTTCGGTTGGGCTGACTGAAGGCTCTATGGTTGAAGTAGCTGCTTTTTCTTGCACCAGCGCTTCCAGCAGGGAAGGCTGAAAGGGCTGGCAGTCTAATACTCTCAACCGCTTCGCTGCTCCAACTTCGCCTAGCGGGGGGAGGGCTTCCAAAATGCGGTAACGTTCCTGCGGGTCTAAGAAAGCGCCTGAATTCGGAAAAGCTGCTGCGGAAGCTGCGTTAGACGAAATAGATTTTGTCTGTGGTTCCCGATAATCAACCACGATCGCTTGCCAGATCATCCCAGCGATCGCCCCACAGGTTGGACAATTCACTGAATCAAAGGGCACCAAACTACTACACTCTGGGCAGGTATTGTGGGTTAGCGAAGCGCCGCACTCCTGGCAGAATTTGTTTGTGTTCGGGTTTTCAAACTGACAGTTAGGACAAACAAGCATGGTGGAGTTTCCTTAATTCCCATCTAAAGCCTATCCGAAAAGCCCTAACCCTTAGTAGTTAAGGGGTTGCGGATAGGCTTTCAGAATTGAACCACTAGCTGAAACGTAAACTTTAGCCTATTTAAAGCCTATCCGAAAAGTCTTAATCCCTAAAGCCAGGTACTCAACCAGAAAATGACCTGGATAGGCTTTTAGGCAGAATTCCCAAAATCACCCCTGGGGGGCACAGATTTTGGAAATATCCGCCAGATGGAGCGATGAGAATCGAGAGAAACTGGGGCGCTAGGATTCGAACCTAGGGATGGCGGGACCAAAACCCGCTGCCTTACCACTTGGCTACGCCCCAATGTATGACCCTGCTTATCTTAGCAGTTTTAGAGGCAAGTATGTCAACTGGTTCCTGATTGCCCATTAAAGTGATTGACCGAAAGCAACTGATGGTTCAGGAAATTAACCAGGTCTTCCACGGTACAGAGGGTTTGGGGATCGAAGCAATCGCTCAGGTCTACCCCAAAGCAATGCAAAAAGTCATCACAGAGCGAGAGTTGCCAGTCAAACCAACAAACTGAAGGAAAATGCAAGTCCTCGTTCAGGCGATCGGCAGGACGTACTCTAGAAAATTCCAGTCCGCTATAGGCTGGCATGTGATCATAGACAAAATCGGTCACTTGTTGAGAAACGGAGTGGTAGCGCCAGACCTGCTCAAACCATTCCTTTGCGCTCATCGGAGAGCGACTTCGCAAGAACCAATTCACACGCTGTCGGGTCCAAAGGTCGGGACTGAGATCAGCATAGGTTCTAAAGCTATACAGAATGTTCTTCAAGCGTTGCCACATGCGCTTTACGTGCTGAACCTTAGCTTAAGTATTCCCATCGCCTCCGGGATATCACAGGTCTGGCAAAGACATCGAAATCAAATTTGCCATCCCTCTCAGGGTATACTCAGCAAAATGTGATTTAGCAAACAGCCTTTCAGGGCTGATCTACGCTGGAAAGTTTTGTCAAAGACGTTCACTCTATTGGATCCCACCTCTGTACAACCATGAGCTACTTAACGCTGGAGCGGGAAGTTTCAAAAATGGCATACGCTTTTACATCACGCGATGCCAGAATCAGCAAGGCAATTATTGATGATTTGTGTGAGCGATTTTCCCTGGAAGATGTTGCAGGGGTTCTATTGGTTAGCCTGGAGCGTCTGATCTGGTTTGATGTAGAAGCCTGCATGTGGGCGATTGAAAATATGATTCCCATTGAAGTGATGCGGGAAATTAAACAGATTTTCATAGTCACCTTTGGCAAACGATTGATTGAAAAGGGAATGGCACCGGGACAAGATTTCAGTGTTGACTCAATTGGCAACTTATTGTTGAGCGCAAAAGCCAGGGCAGCGTTCTAAGCAACAGTTAATTTGCGTTCATCAAGCTTTGATTCATAAAGACAAGATCGCTACCCTCTCGAAGAGACTGGCGATCTTGTCTTTATGAAAATTTGACCTAGAAAATTACACCACCTCGGTTTGAGTCGAAAAAAAAGACCTATGGCTATCGAGAACGGGATAAGTGCAAACGAGCGGCGTTTGTAGAACAACTCGCCAAGGTGCCCGTGTCTGACCGGGTGTACCTTGATGAGTCGGGGATGGATGAACGGGACGATTACGGGTACGGTTGGTGCGAACCTGGGGTGCGATTTGAAGCGCTCAAATCGGGACGACGGGGACGCATCAACCTGATAGCGGCTTACTGTGAGCACCAGTTGAGTGCCACTTTTACAGTGGAGGGGGCTTGTAATCGAGTCGTGTTTGAAACCTGGCTCGAAACGTGTTTACTGCCCACTCTGAAGCCGGGAAAGGTTTTGATTTTGGATAACGCGACGTTTCATCAGGGTGGACGGATTGCTCAACTCGTTGAGTCGGCAGGCTGTCGTTTGTTGTATCTACCTGCGTATTCTCCAGATTTCAATCGGATTGAAAAGTGTTGGGCTTGGCTCAAAAGCCGCATTCGCAAAAGCTTGTCTAGCCTTAGTTCTTTAAGGCAGGCGATGGAGTCAGTTCTGAAGGATGCTGTGTCCTAATAGTCTTGTCTATAGCTATAACAGTTCCGCTTGATGACGACTGAAAAACTCAGCCAAAGGACGATAGCCTGAGTCACCGCTCATGGTTCCCATAATCACCAGCAGCAATACGACCCAAAGGGGATAGTCGGTAGACCGGAAGTCTGGAATCTGTTGAAGGTGCTCAATGAGGTGCATGATTGAGAAAATGGAGTGGTCGCTTTCTCCATTTCCCATTTCCTACGCCCAATGAATTAGGACTGCCCCGCCCCTTGGGGTCCTAACTCCCCCAAACCCCCCGTTCGCGTAGCGTCTCCACAGGAGTTAAGGGTCTGGCGCTGAGTCTTCAAGTCTAGCTCGACGAAAATCGGTCGCAGATTGCCTTGCTCACACGTTGGGTGTCAGATCTCCGGCAGGTGGCAGGGATGAACGTTACGATCGCCCCGTCACCGATAACCCACCTACAATCAGGGAAGGGGTATAGCAGGAGCCGTTCCAATCGGCATCACCGCCCAATTCAATCAACTGTTTGAGGGCTGTGTAAACATTGCCAGAAACCATCGTATCCTTGACCCGCCCCGTGACTTGCCCATGTTTGACCCGGTAGCCCAGGTCAACATTAATTGAGAACTCGCCGGAAATTCCTGCACCACCCCCCAACATTTGATCCACAATCAGCCCATCTTCCAGGGTGGCAATCAGTTCCGGCAGAGATTTACTGCCCTGCTGAACCAGGATATTGAACAGACCGGGAGTGGGATAGCTGCCCAGCCCCGCCCGAAAGCCATTTCCGGTGGTACCACTGCCGATCGCCTGTCCAGTGGTGCGATCAGTGTAGAAAAGCTGAAGAACCCCCTGGTCGATAAAAGTGATCGGACGGGTGGGGGTGCCTTCGTCATCAAACGGGCAGCTAAAAGGACCCTCGGCTGGATGCTGGGAAAGTGTCAGTAGCTCGGAAGTGACCAGTTCACTGAGGCGATCGCTCCAGGGGGAGGCTCCTTCAATCACCTGCTTACTGTTCAAGGCGGCTTGCACAGTGCCCCAAAGCATATCTGCTGCTTTAGATGTAAACAGGATGGGCACCTTCCCAATCGGAGGCACGGTATTATCAATTGCCCAGTCCAGGCGTTGCAAAATTTGGTTTGCCAGGGTAGCCGGGTCAAGCCGATCGCGCTGGGTCTGCCCATCAGCGACGTTGAGGAAATCATCACCCCGCACCCATTCGGCAGACAGGTAGCAACTCAGGGTGGTGTCCGTATAGCCACAGTCTAAACCCTGGGAGTTAAGCAGACGGGTCGTTTCTGCCTCGCACTCCCACTCTGCCGTACAAAGTAGATCGGGGTTGGCATCGCGGACGAGGGCGATCGCCTGTTTGCCCCATTCCACCAGTTGCTCGACCGGGACTGTCTCCCCCAGGTCAGGATAATGCTGCTTGTTGGACGCTCCCAACTCAATGGTTTCTGGGTCATTTAACTGGCTAAGGGCAACTGCCCGGTCTACCAATGCCTGCGGTTCCACCGGACCATAGGCAACTGCCAACCCCGGACGACCGCCACTCCAGAGGCGCAAAGCCGTCCCCTCCGCCTGGGCACTTTCTAATTGCTTGAGCCGGTTTGCCTCAAAAAAAACAGGGCGAGACAGCGATCGCGACTGAAACACTTCCGCCGCTTCTGCCCCAGATCTGGCAGCAAGATCCAATAGTTGTTCTGCCAGAGTGTTCTGGTTCAATTCGTCGGAACCCATATCTTCCTAACTGCTATCAGCCACTGGTCTTTAGCGAGTTGATTGTAGCTACCGCCCTAATGGTCAGGATATAGCGTTTTTGAATCCAGTGAGGTTCATGGATAGTCATAGAACCCTTGAGTCAAACAGATGAGATGTACCTCACCCAGAAAGGAAACGCTATATTGGGAGACTACTGATGGCAACGTTGCAACCTTCGCAGGATGCCCTAACGAATGGGACAAGCGCTATCATTTGTAGTCTGTCATCATTGACTAGAAACACAACTAATGCTCAGGCAAATTGAGCAGAACCCGTGCGCTTACCCCGGCATTAGAGGAAACCCAACCAACAACCGCTAGAAAACACTTTACGCTATATTGACCTCCTGCAATAACCAAAATCCGGCAAAGGATTCGGCTTCAGGACTGGTTTGAATTGCCAGAAAATGGACACCTTGTGCCTGCTGCTTGGCAGTTTCAAAGTTTTTTGCTTCGGCTTGCAGATCGGGTTTAGGCAGGCTGGCAAGGGTCCAACGGTCATTAACCCCGGTTTCCAGCAATAGGCGAACGGTTGAACCCTCGTCCACCTTGAGAAATGCCAGTTCCAACCCTGACATCCAGGCTGCCATTGGGGTTGCCCGCGAAGAAAAGAGCACCACACCAGGAATCATGGTCTCCGAGGGGATGCTGACCAAACCCAGGGGAAAGGAACTGCCGAAGTCAATTGCCCATTCCCGCATCTCCTCTAATGCCTCGGTATTCAGGGTAACAAACGCCCATTTTTGTCCTCTTAACGCATCAGGCAGTGGTTGGGGCGGCGTTTCAGCAAAACTGACGGTTGGCGCGGCTCCAGGCTGAAACCCAGGATGCTCTGGGTAAACCTCTGCCATCCGCTGCTGGAGCCAGTGGTTCAGTGCGTAGGTGCGCCGACTTAGTTGGGCTGGAATCCCCAATTCATTGCAGGCTTTGGTAATCATGTTGTTCATTGCCTGCCGAAAGAAGCGGATTTTGCTGGGCGGCTGGGTAGCACGGGCGATCGCGTCTTCCAGCACTGTCTTTAACCGCACGGAGTTGACTTCGCTGCTGGGGCAATATTCCCCATAACGAAATAAGGAGTCCAACGGGCTATCAATGCTCAAAGGACTTTCACAAACCAGAATTTCCCAGATTTTTTTTCCCTGCTCATCCAAAATTGGACGTGAATAGAAATCGAGTTCCCAAATAGTAGTCATTGCATCTTCAAGAGCAGATTCAGTACTCCATTTTCCCATTAAGGAACAGCACTGGCATGGAACGTCGGTTCAGAATTGGGGGAAGTTCACCGGTTCAACCCCGATAGTTCCTGCGCTTGCTGAACCCACTGGATAAGCTGCTCTTTGGGAGGGCACAAATCCTGCCGCCGCAAATGTGCCACATAAAACCGCAAAATCATTTTGTGTAAGGTCTGAAACGGCGTTTGTGCCAGTTGCTCTGGGGAACTGATGCCACAGTGGAGGAGTAAACCGCAGTACTGGCAACCCACCGCCGGAATCCGGGCTAGATCTGCCAGGGCTGCCCACTTGTGAATCCGCTGAAGATGGATGTGCAACTCGGCTGAAAGAGCCTGTTTCTTCACAAGCGTACTGGTCTTTCGCAGCAGATCGAGGGTGGTTTCAATGCCACACTCCAACAGATTGGTCTGATCCTGAGGGTCAAGCCCAGGCAGTTGCTCAATCCTCCAAAAACTTTGGCGGACAGGGGTTGGGCGCGAAACGGGGACGGGCTTTTTCATGGTTGGAGGATAGCATGGGTACTTCCAGTGTAGAAGAACCCTATCGTGACGTTTGTACTGCTTCCCCGCCCCCTGATCTGGACTGTAAGGATATTTTTATAGAAGTTTTCGAGTCTTACGACCCGACCCTCACAGGTTTGACGGGGATAGGGGCGGTATCGGCTGTGAATCTAAGAAACGGTAAGTATAACCTGCAAGAACAGAGTTGTCCCGATTGGTAGGATTCCTTTCATCAGGGAGCTTCAAGGTTTTCGATCGCCTTCCTACCAATTTTCTACCACTTTTATTTCAAAAAGCTTGTCGTAAGCACTTTTCTGCTGATACACTGAGAAAGCTCAAATAGCCGATTGATGGTTGTTTGATGCAATCTGGGCGGATGGCGGAATTGGTAGACGCACCGCACTCAAAATGCGGCGGTTTCGGCCTTGCGAGTTCGAGTCTCGCTCTGCCCATAGATGCTAAAGTTGAGCGCCTCTTTGATAGGTTTCCTGTTGAAGAGGTGTTTTTGTATGTTCAAGCCTGTCCATTAGTGCCATAGCGGATGCTATGGGTCAGGATAATTGACATTTGATAGCACTGGAGAGGTTTTAAGTGTCTTAATCAAGCAGATCGTAGACCGTTAATCAGATGTTCAATTCAATTACTGTGAACCCGGTAGAACAATCTACCGGGTTTGCTTTGCTTCTATGCAAGGAGCTTTAGATGGTAAAGCTTGCTGGAAAATTTAACAATGTTTTTAGTTTTTAGTAGAGGAGTTACAACGCAGACTAAGTATTGTCTATGTTATCCTCTAGTAAATTCGTACTGTAACAAGGGCTGTGTAGGATAGTTACGTCATTTTTCACAATAGTCAACCGACTATTCTTCTTATGAGCCAACCTGATTTTAGTCAATTCGATCTCATACCTCAAATTTCACAAAGTACACTGAACAAACTCAATGCAGTAAGCCACGCGATTTCGGAGCAAAGAGTTCGTGAGAATCAAGCTAGTGACTCGACAAATTTTCTTGCAGAATTACAGCGTTCTAATCTTGCTAGTGAATTTGCACAGCAGCTTCTATCAAGAATCAACCAGTTTGATGCTGAGTTAGATGCCGGACATGAAGTTGGTGTGAGACTTGTTTCATTTGGACAAGCAATCACATTTCATGTTTCCGATGTAGGGTATTACACCCTAGCTTAGTGTTGTTTATTGGTTTAACAGACGATGGTAATCGAGTTGAATTAATTCAGCATGTCTCTCAGATAAGTTTTCTCTTAATTGCTCTACCTAAACTTAATCCTGAGGGTCCTAAGCGTAAAATCGGGTTCATTCAAGAAGGTATTTAAGATAGCTAGAACCTAACCTGTTAATTGTAAGTACTGTGCTAGGAACGAAATAATATAAACATTTCAGTTTGAAGTTCAAACAGATCAAGTATGAACACAGACAAAAACAAAAATACTACATTTCATGCTCAACCTGCTGTTTCAAGGTCAGTAACTCTATCAGCAACTTGGAAAGCACGTTTTTATTTCTCCTCATCTCATTTGTGGGCAGCAAAGCATTTCGCACAGTTAGCTGCTGAACTAGAAAACTTACACAAAACCAGCCAATGCAATGACATCCAGCATCGTGTTTATGTAACCAATGCTGTTCTTTCATCAGTTGCTTTTTTAGAGGCAGCAATTAATGAGCTTTGTAAAGATGTAGTAGATGAGCATGAAAGCTACATATCTTCCGTAGATGAAGAGGCAAGAGTTCGTATATCAGTAATGTGGGACTTAACAGAAGTAAATAATAAGTCAGGTTCTATTTTAAGTAAATACCAAAGGATTTTAACTTATTGCAAAAAGAATAAAATGAATGAGAATGAGCAGCCATATAAAGATGCAAGTTTAGCAATAAAGCTTCGAAATGAGCTTATGCACTATAAACCTGAATCCTATAGTGGTTATCAGATTGAATTCCAGAACGTTAACGAGCAGCACAGTCTTACTTCTAAATTAAGGGACAAGTTTTCAGAAAACCCTTTGATGCTAGGTTCGGGTAATCCGTATTTCCCAGATAAATGCCTGGGAAGCCCTTGCGCTAATTGGGCAGTTCAATCAGTAAGGAATTTAGCTGATGAGTTTTTTCTACGGTTGAATGTTATACCGCATTATCAACGTTCTAATCTCTGAATTAATCAGTAATGCAAGCTAATCCTTATTTTTACTATGTCTCTTCTTTAGCGTAAACAGTAAATCAGCTACCCGATTTCTTTGATTTCCTTGTTCTCCTCGGTCTTACAGGCTCCTCAGTTTCGGGTTGCTCAACTTCTTCTTCTTCATCTTCAGCCTCTTCCTCTTCCTCACCTTTGACCAGCTTTTCTACTTGCTGGAATAAAGAGCTTAAGTGTGAATCCCTTTTACCAGCTTTAGCTGGTGCTTGTACTTGCTTCTCTGTTTGCTTAAAGGCATCTACAAGCCCTCCTAAGCCTTGCGTCTTCCATTGAATGACCTGATTAGGGTACAAAATGTGTCCATTAAACATTTATTTGTCCAATTTAAATATTTAGTGTCAAACCAGTTCAAAGCCTGAAACGACTTCCTAACAGGCATTCCAGGCTTAAAAGACAGAGATCGGCTGGACTAACAGATTTAAACAAATAAATGCCAAAAGACCGAAAATCGGCATTCAACCGTTTAAACAATTAATTGTCATTTCCCAATTTTTATTTTTTGATAATTTCAGCCAGCTAATGCAAATCCACTTGCGAATCTCGACTTCTGCTCAAGAGCTAGGGGCAAAGTCGGATTTGTCGGGTTGCTAGAATTTGGTCAGGACAAGATCGCGTTTGCCTAACGAACCAAATGTCTGCCTGCCAAGTCTGAAACTACAAATTGAACAAATTTATAGCTCAAAGCTGCTGCAAATATAAAGTATGGTAAAGCGTTTCACAAGCCTTTATTAATAGATCTGCTGCTTTATAAATTTCCTTGTTCTGAGTAAACTTACCTAATCTAATGCGAAATGCTCCATCAACTACCTCATCAGATAGATTCATTGCCCGCAATACATGAGAAGGAGCCTCAACGCCCGATGAGCAAGCTGAACCCGTAGAAATCGCTAATGAGTGACGGATTCTGGCAATAATGGCACTATTCGGTATGTTAGGGATTGAGATATGCAGATTACCCGCTAACCGATGCTCTATATCCCCATTAACTATAAGGTTAGAAATTTTCTCTGAGAGTAAGTTCTGGAGTCTGTCCCGTTTATCCGCGATCGCCCGCTCATCTTCTTCCATCTCCAGCGATCGCAACCGACACGCTTCTCCTAACCCTACAATCCCTGGAACATTAAGGGTGCCCGATCTCATTCCTCGTTGGTGACCGCCACCAAAGATAAGCGGCTCCAACTGGTAGCCTTTACGCACAGTTAGTGCCCCAACCCCCTTCGGTCCGTAGAACTTGTGGGCAGAGATTGCCAGATAGGTAATGCCCCACTCTTCAAATTGAACGGGAATCTTGCCGACTGTCTGAGAGCCGTCACATAGAAAAGGAATGCCGTAGTGTTGAGCAATCTGCCCAATCTTTTGAATAGGATAGATGTTGCCAATCTCGTTGTTAGCTGCCATGACACAGAGCAGGGACAGCCCCTCGGCGCAGACTTGTTCCAAATATTCCAGGTCAAGTCTGCCTTCGGAATCCACTTGGAGATAAACCAATTCAGCCCAACCTCGTTTTTCCAAAGCACGACAGGTGTCGAGGACAGCTTTGTGTTCGATCTGCATCAGTCCAATTCGATGCGGTTTCGCTGGGTTAGGGGCTAGACTCCCTTGAATTGCCAGATTGATGCTCTCAGTTGCGCCCGATGTCCAAATAATTTCCCTTGGTGAGGCTCCTATGAGGGCAGCAACTTGTTTGGCAGCTTGCTTGATGGCAGCCTCAGCGCGATCGCCCCACTCCTAATCAGTAAGGTTTTAGAGAGGTTTCAATGAAAACGTTTTTTAATAAGTTGGTGCGCGATCGCATCCCTGAAATTATTCAGGCAGCCGGACGGGAATACTCTGTAGAGGTCATGGCTGAAACTGAGTTTCAACAAGCATTACGGAAAAAGCTAGTTGAAGAAGCTCAGGAGGCAGAAGCAGCAGATTCCGAGAATTTGGTTCAAGAATTAGCAGATTTGTACGAGGTTATTGATGCTCTGATGGCGACACAGCAAATCAGTCGTGAGGCTGTGTTAACAGAACAAGAACGACGGCGCTCTGAACGGGGTGGCTTTACCAAGCGGCTCAAATTAATCTGGAGTGGGGCAAACTAGACTCAGAGCAATTCTGTTCGGAGCCTACTCTGGTGAGCCTTAAAGACCTTGCCCTACGAAACCAGTATCGAAGCGATCGCCACGATTTACTGAACGATTTTTATGTCCGCTGTTTCCAGCAAGCCAGGACTTACGATCGTGCCGTAGGCTTTTTTTCTAGCACTTCCTTGGCGTTGGCAGCGCAAGGACTGTCGGTTTTTGTCAAGAGTGGCGGAAAAATGCGCCTGATCGCCTCTCCCCACCTATCGGATGATGATATCCATGCAATCGAGCAAGGGCTAAAACAACGACAGGATGTGATCAGTGCAGCGCTTGTACGAGAGTTAGAGCGTGAGTTAGAGCAAATCATTTATAACCGTCTCGCCTGCCTTGCCTGGTTGCTCAGTAACGGGGTGCTGAACATTAAATTGGCGGTACCCCATAATCTACGACGGGGAATTTATCACGAAAAATTAGGCATCTTCGGTGATGGGATGGGCAATCAGATTATTTTTACCGGATCTGCCAATGAGAGTGCCAATGCCTTGATGGACAATTTTGAATGCATTGATGTCTTTCGCTCTTGGTGGATTGGGGATGAGGAACGCATTGTAGAAAAAACTGAGGATTTTCAGCGGCTCTGGGACAATCAGACTCCCAACCTTGAGGTGTTGGACTTTCCAGAGGCAGCACGGCGATCTCTCCTGAAACGGTGCCCGGATGAACCACCGCTGAGTGAGCGGGTGAGTGAGCAGCCGGGTAAATGGTCAGACGAATCACCCTCTACGCACTTATCTACCCGTTCACCCTCTACCTCACCCACCCTCTACCCCATCTATCCACCTACTCTCCAACTCCGTCCTTATCAACAACAGGCGATCGCCAACTGGTTTGCCAATCAGGGAAAGGGCACACTAAAGATGGCAACGGGAAGTGGCAAGACGATTACGGCTCTGGCGATCGCCGCTGAACTTTACCAGAAAAGTGTTGAGCAAAATAAACCACTCCAGGGTTTGCTGGTCGTCTGTCCCTATCGGCATCTGATTACACAATGGGCAGCAGAAGCGCGAAAGTTTGGGCTGAAACCGATTCTGGCATTTGATACGGTGCAAAGCTGGCAAGGAGAATTGCAATCGCAGTTATTGGCTGTACTGTCAAGGCATCAACGGTTTATCACCGTGATCACCACAAATGCCACGTTCATTCGTGATAGTCTTCAGTCTCAATTGCAGTTTTTCCCAAAGAGAACGCTGATCATTGGGGATGAGGCACACAATCTGGGAGCTACCCGATTAGAATCGAGCTTACCCACCGATATCAAATTACGATTGGCACTTTCCGCTACACCTGAGCGATATTTTGATGAGTGGGGCACAGAGCGATTGTTTGCATACTTTGGTTCTGTGTTGGAGCCAGAGTTTACCTTGAAGGACGCGATCGCTGCTAAAGCGTTAGTTCCTTATCTTTACTATCCGGTTTTAGTAGAGTTGACAGAGCCTGAGATTGAACGATACGAGGAACTCACCAGTCGCATTGGTCGAGCCATTGGGATCGGAGGCGCTGATGATGACAACGAGGTGCTAACGGCACTACTGATGCAACGGGCGCGGATTGTAGGAGCCGCCGCCAATAAACTGAATGCTCTGCGCCAGATTATGTCCACGCGCCTGCAAACCAGTCACACCTTGTTTTACTGTGGTGATGGCTCTGTGGAGGACGAAGTGACTGAAGAGAGCGATCGCCAGATTGCAGCGGTTACGGCTCTATTGCAAGATGAGCTTAACTACCGAGTTAAAACTTACACTGCCGAAACGAGTCTGGAGGAGCGGGAAGAACTACGCTACCAATTTATGCAGGGCAGCTTACAGGGATTGGTTGCGATTCGTTGCTTAGACGAAGGGGTGGATATTCCAGCCATTCAAACTGCCGTAATCTTGGCGAGTAGTAGCAACCCTCGGCAGTTCGTGCAGCGACGGGGACGGATTCTGCGTCCGAGTCCAGGAAAGAAAAGGGCTGAGTTGTTTGACATGATTGTGATACCTCCTGATTTAGGGCGGGAATCTTGGAGTATTGAGCGCAATTTGCTACGAAAGGAGTTGAAGCGTTTTGTTGAGTTCGCAGATTTAGCTATCAATAGCGGACAGGCTAGAAAGATATTGCTACTGTTACAGGAAAAATACCAGTTGTTGGAGCTTTAAGTGAAGTATGGCTTCGGATTATAACGATATTGAAGAACCGATTACGACCGCGCCACCTGAAGTTGAAAAAATTATTCGGGAGGTGATTCGAGTGGAGAAAGAGAACTTACACTCGGATAGGCCCAGAGGTATTAGAGCCGATATTCTCCAGATCATTAAGGATGCGGTGAAATGAAGCTAATCTCGATGAAGCTGTTCAATTTCCGTCAGTTTTGGGGAGAAGTGGAGATTCATCTGGCGGGACAGCCGGGACGTAGTGTGACAGTCATTCATGGGAATAACGGGGCAGGTAAAACCACACTGCTCAACGCCTTTACCTGGGTGCTATACGGTCAGCATACGGGGGCATTTGCTTCGCCAGAACAGCATATTAATAAACGAGCCATTGCCCAAACTGCCTCAGGAAAACGAGTTGATTGCTGGGTCGAGGTCGTGTTTGAGCATAACAGCAATCGCTACCGGTCTCGACGATCATGCTACATCGAGAAGTCGCGTTCGGATGGGGTGTCGATTGAACAGGGGGGAGAACTTGCGCTTCAAATCAATGGCAAATTGGTTCAGCCTCCAGAGGTGCCAGAAGACAAAGTGGGTCAGGTTTTGCCAGATAGTTTGCATCGCTACTTCTTTTTTGATGGAGAGCGGATCGATCGCATTGTCAAATCAGAAAACAAATCGGAGATTTCTAAAGCGATTCGGACACTGCTGAGCGTGGAGGTGTTGGATCGGGCAATTAACCATTTGAAGGAAGCCTACCGATCGCTGAATAAGGAACTGGCAGAGATTGGCGATCCAGAAACAAAGCGACTGGTGAAAGAGAAAGAAGACCTGATTGAGGAAAAGGCTCAATTGGAGGCTGGACGGGAGGGAATTGCATCTGAACTGGAAGCGTTTGAGGAGCAGAAGCAGAAAGTCACCGCGCAGCTACGCGATCTGGATAAGGTGGGGCAAATTCAGGAGCGGCGGGATGATCTGAAGCGCCAGGAGGAGGAAATTCAAGCCCAACTCGATCGCAGTGAAGATAAGCTGCGACGGACGATCTCAGCGAGGGGATACATGGTGTTTCTCACCGATGCGATCGCTCAGTTTCGCAACTTGGCAGATGACCTGCGGCAACGCGGAGAATTGCCCGCCGGAATTAAACAGCAGTTTGTCGAAGATTTACTAGAAGATGGGGCGTGCATCTGTGGAACGGAACTGAAACGGGGTACGAAAGCCAGAAGGCAAGTTGAATCGTGGCTCGATCGCTCTGGGATTCAACAGGTCGAGGAAGCGGTGATTCAGATGGGGGGTGAGGTGAACAATATTGAGCGGCAGATCCCCGAATTTTGGGCAGAGGTGGAGCAAGAGCAAGCCAGCATCGAGAATTTGCGGCGGCATCTTTCGACGTTACAAGACCAGCTTGACGACATCCGGGAGCAGTTGAAGGGCAGTGAGGATGTGAATGTTAGCGGTCTGGAAAAGCGCCTGGAGGAGATTGAGGACAAGATCATTGATCTGCATCGGGAAGATGAAAATGTGGCGCGGGATATTGAGGACTGCGAAGGGGAGATTGCCGATCTGAATAAGCAGATCAAGGAACTGAAGGCGAAGGGCAAGCAGCAGGCATTGATTCAGCGGCAGATGAAGGCGACGGATGATGCGATCGATCGCATTACTCAAGTGCGATCGCGGGTAGATCAGAAGTTTCGGGTGGTGTTGGAACAGAAGGTGCGAGAGATTTTCCGGCAGGTGTCGTTTAAGACCCAGGTTCCTAAACTGACGGAAAACTATGAACTGGTGCTGATCGAAAATTTAACAGATGGAGAAAGCGTGGTTGCACCGTCAACCGGGGAGAACCAAATTCTCAGTCTGTCGTTTATTGGCAGCATTATCGAACGGGTGCGCTATTGGAGTAAGAAGCATTCGCTGATTGGGTTGGATAGCAGCAGTTTCCCGATTGTGATGGATTCGCCGTTTGGGACGCTGGATGAAAACTATCGGCGGCAGATTGCGAAGTTAATTCCAACCTTGGCGGATCAGTTGGTGGTGTTGGCAACGAAGACCCAGTGGCGGGGTGAGGTGGAAACGGAGATGGAACCGTACATCGGCAAGGAATATGTGCTGGTATTTAATTCGGCAAAGCCTGACTGTGAGCCAGAGGCGATCGTCTTAAATGGAGAAACTTACCCACTGGTGCGGCAAAGCCCGAATGAGTTTGAGTGGACGGAGGTTGTGGAGGTCAACAGACGGTGAAAACCGATACGCTGTTCTATCGTCTGTTTCAGCTTTCACCCAGCCTATTTTTTGAGCTAATCGGTCAACCGGGGAGTGAAGCCAGCGACTACGAGTTTCGATCGGTAGAAATCAAGCAAACTGCTTTTCGCATTGATGGGGTTTTGTTGCCGACGAGAGCATCACCAGAGCGTCCAGTGTATTTCAGTGAGGTGCAGTTCCAGAAAGACCAGCAGCTTTATCATCGCTTCTTTGCAGAAATCTTTCTGTACCTGGCACAGAATCCCAAAACCTACGACTGGCAGGGGATCTTGATATATCCCGATCGCAGTCTGGAGCCAGATCAGACAAGACTACATCAGATCCTATTAGATAGCCCCAAAGTCAGGCGAATTTATTTGAATGAGTTGGGTGAGATGAGTAGCCTACCTTTGGGCATCGGCATTGTTAAACTCATCGTTGAGCCAGAGCAGACCGCCGTAGCACAAGCGAGACAGTTGATTCAACGGGCAAGGCAAGAGGAAGTGAGGGATCTTTCTAGTCAGGCGATCGTTGAATTGGTTGAGACTATTATTGTATATAAGTTCAATACTTTGAGCCGGGAGGAAATTGAGACTATGCTGGGACTCAGCGATTTGAAGCGAAGCAAAGTTTATCAGGAAGCCCTGCAAGAAGGGCGACAAGAAGGGCGACAAGAAGGGCGGCAAGAAGGGCAAAGAGAGGTGATTGAGAGTGTGTTGAGGGCAAGATTTGGGGAACTGGATGAGGCGCTAGCTGCGATTGTTGAGCCGCTGCTGACCTTGACTCCGGCTGAGTCTACTCCTTTGCTGCTAAACCGATCGCGTGAGGAGTTGATTGCCCAATTTACACCCTAGCAGCGACCGCCCTATCCCCTTTATCTCCTCACCCCTTCATCCCAAACATGGCAGACATCCGTATTAAGGTTGCAAAAGATAAAGCAAAGCTGGTCAAAGCCCTAAGAGCAGGAGATGGCTCGACTGGCTTATTTCAGACTTACGTAGATGTAATGGTATTTACAGGGCAATTTTAGAATCTATAATTTCTGAACTAAACCAAATCAGATTTTTATGAAAGGTCGAATCAGGGTTGCACGAGATAAAGCAGAGTTCATTAGATCCTTAAAAAACTCAGAAACTCCTAGCGCCCCTTTTCAGACTTATGCTGACATTGTTACATTCGCTGCGGTGATTGGTGCGAAACGGAGGGAGCGCGAGCCATTAGAAAAGATTTCTATGAAAGAGCCTGATCCAATTCCTCAGGAGCAATTTTTTACAAGAGGCTACGAATCAATTATTAATTTATTAGCGATCGTAAGCCTTGGAGAACCAAAAATTCTTGCTTCAACTGAAGAGTACGAAAATCAGCGTCTTAGAGTTTTTGAAGAGTACGCTAATGCAGGGTTTAGGATTTTACGAGATGGGTTATTTGGCTCTGAGGATTATACCAAGCAAATTCTACTAATCATGATGAAGGCGAGACTGAATAATAAAGACGAGGATACAGAAATAAATCTATTTTTCTAGAGGCTATGGTTACTTTTGACCAACTAGAGCAGCTTCAATATTACTCAATTAAATTTTCACGATTAAGAGTTGATCGTGCTCATGGCATTGCACCCCACAAACCTATTCTTGTCTTATCAGTTCTACACTTAATCGGAATTCAAGCTATTCAACAAAATCAAATATATCTCAGAGATGAATTGATCGAGACATTCTTACAAGCCTGGAGATATTTGGGTTCGGAAAATCATGTACCAGATGTCTTCAGACCTTTTTTTCATCTTCGAGGTGATAGATTCTGGCATCACATTCCGAATCGAGGCTTTAGAAAGATTGTTACATCAAAAATCAAATTAAAAACATTCGGAGAAGTCAAGCAAGCAATTAAATATGCTTGTATAGATGACTGTTTATTTGAGATGCTACAAGATCCTATTACACGAGAAAGCTTAGAGTCAGTGTTAGTTCAAAAATGGTTTCAAACCAAAAGTGAGTTATATCAGTGCTTGAAATCAGAGTGGGGACGATAATTTTATTTCAAATCAACACTTCTTGTAGTCATTATGTCAAAAGACTTAAACTACTACAGCAATTGCTTTAAGGATGGGCTTAACGTTAATACTGTAGGTGGTAAAGCTCCTTATCAACCACTTTTACTTCTATCTGTTATTGAACTGATAGAGCAAAACCTGATTCAGGAAAATAAAATTTATCTTTCACTTGAACTTATTTCTACATTCGCTAAATTCCGTAGTCAATTAAGTCCGCCTAATTATCAAGCAGATTTAGCTCAACCCTTCTTCTTTCTTACCCGATCTAAAAAAACCTTTAGACCGTTTTGGTTTCTAGAGCCTCAGGCTGGTTTTGAAAACATTTTAGACTCTGGGTTCAAGCTGAACCGTCTTAGTCTTTTAAGAAAACATATAAAGTATGCAAAGCTAGATGAAGAACTTTTTAACCTATTAAAATCTCCAATTAATAGGTCAGCTTTAGTTGGGGTTATTGTTTCCACTTGGTTCCCAGGAAAAGTTAAACAAATTCAAAATCTGTTTCAAATTCACTCTTTTCAAGATATACGTTATTCTTTAAGAGAAAATGGAGCTATTTATTCAACCAATGTAATGAATGAAAAAGAAGCTAAAGAGTTTGAAAATATTGTTAGAGATACAACATTTAGAAGAAATATTGTATCTTTGTATAGTCAAAGATGTGCTTTTTGCAAGTTGCGAATCATTAGTAGAGATAGTGGTGACATTGTTGATGGAGCACATATTAGACCATTTTCTAAATTTAAAGATGATAATTATACAAATGGTTTAGCTCTCTGTAAAAATCATCATTGGGCATTTGATCATGGCTGGTTTAGCATTGATGACGATTACAGAATTATTGTTCCTGTAGATCGAATTATTGAAGAGCCACCACAAGATTCAAGACGAATGCAGGAATTTCATGGAGAAAGGATTCATCTACCTTCTGAAAGTGACTTTTATCCTAAAAGCGAATCTCTCCAGTGGCATCGTCAAAACTGGCAGATTGCCTAACCTTCTAAGTCATTCATGTAGAGCTTCTTAAACTCTGCCGCAGCGTCGGAGTTGATTTCTTCTAAAGCCTTAATGATGGCAATGACGGTTTCTGAAGTGGGATCTCTTACTTCATTCACCCAACGGTAGACATTAGATCGCCCTACACCTAGTTGATCGGTCAGTTTGATTTGGCTGATACTGTACTGCTCTAACACCACTTTAAGAACTCGATCTGCTTTTCCCATGACATAGATCGTTTCAGAGGATGATCAACTCGTAAAGGAGTGAGTCCCAATGGACTACAAGATGAATGGAATTTTCTTGAGGAACTCTGCGAAGGTGATTCCATGCATCTTGAACTAATGACCAAGCTGCTCGATACCGAACGCCAATATCAACTTGCTTCCAACCGTTCCGGCATTCTCAAAGATCTCAAAAGAGTATTTGATACCAGTTCCCGTGATAAAGAAGCTGCAATTCAAGCCGCGCACCGCGATCGCGATTTGAAACAAGCCGTTGAGGAAGGTAACGTTGAGGCAGTTAAGCAAGCTACCAAGAAGAGCAGCGCTAGAGTGGCTGAAGCTTCTAGTGACTGGGCAGCAATGAAGTTTAAGGCAAGGCAAAATGAGGGGGTGGGAGAATGAAGAGATAATAAGGAATTGTCGGTGTGATTGTGAAGAGGAGAAATGTCTGCCAGAGATTTATTTCATAATGCTGTCAAAATTGCTCTTGAAAAAGATGGGTGGATTATTACAGATGATCCACTTCATATTCGAATTGGGGGTGTGCTTGATATGTACATTGACCTAGGATCAGAAAAAATTATTGCGGCTCAAAAAGAGGGGCAAAAAATAGCCGTTGAAATCAAAAGCTTTATTGGTGCTTCTACGATTTCTGAATTTCATTTGGCGATCGGTCAATTCATTAACTATCGCTATGCTTTAGAAGATGAAGATCCAGAGCGGATTCTATATCTTGCAGTTCCCCAAAATACCTACAATGACTTCTTTAAACTCCCTTTTATTCAATCTGTTGTTCGTCGCAGTCAACTCAACCTTTTAGTTTATGACATTGAACAGGAGGCGATCGTGCAATGGCAAATTTAGATCAGTACCGAGCTTTTATTCAAACATTGCTAACAGAAAAAGCAAGACGTGGCAGCGACCAAGAAGTGGAAGCGCAGACGCTGTTTGATCAAACACACGATCACTACCAACTTATCTATATTGGCTGGCATAACAAACGCCGTGTTTTTGGACCTGTCCTTCATTTAGATATTAAAGACAACAAAATCTGGATTCAATGGAATGGCACAGAAGATGACATCGCAGCGGAACTGGTTGCCCTGGGCGTTCCTAGTCAAGACATTGTTCTCGGTTTTCAACCACCCTTTATGCGTCAATTTACCGATTATGCCGCTGGTTAAATGATCTTCCTTGCCCTTGCCCTTGAAAATTTCAACTCCTACAACGGACGGCACACCCTTAACCTTCAGCCCGAAAGCAGCGCCGAGGGAACCCGCCCCATTATCCTCATTGGTGGCTTAAACGGTGGCGGCAAAACGACGATTATGGATGCCATTCGCCTGGTACTCTATGGTCAACGCGCCCAGATCGATCGCCAAAAGAAAAAGCAGTCCTACAGCGAATTCCTCAGCCAATGTGTCTGTAGCCACGCTCCTGCCGATGCGATCGCCACCATCGAACTCACCTTTCAACACGTTATCCGGCTCAGCAACATCGACAAACTCGCCGAAATTCGCGTCCAGCGCACCTGGAACCGCAAAGGCAAAGACAAACTCCAGGTCTTTCTCGACGGCTGGGACGATCGCACCCTGACCGAAACCTGGGATGAACGGGTCGAAACCTGGCTCCCCCTCGGACTTTCAAACCTCTTTCTGTTTGATGGGGAACAAATCAAAGAATTAGCAGAACAAGACCCACCACCCCCTAGCGTTACCACTGCCATCCGTTCCGTCCTCGGACTCGAACTCCCCGATCGCCTCACTAACCATCTCGAAATTCTGATCAGCCAGAAACAGCGAGAACTTGCCAAAGACGAAGATCGCCAGATATTAGAAGCGATCGGCGATCAGCTCCATCAGTATAGAACCGACCTGGAAGCCGAGGAAAATCGGCTTAAAAGCCTCGAAGAAGAGCAGGAAGCCGCCGAAAAAGACCTCCAAGAGGCACAGATTCAATTTGAGGCAGAAGGCGGCAGCCTTGCCGAATCCGCACCAGAACTCGATCGCCAACTTCAGAACCGCCGCACCGAAGCCGAACACTATCGCCAGAATCTCCGCAACCTTGCAGGCGATCTACTACCCCTGGTACTCATTCAACCCTTATTACAATCTGCTCATCAGCAAGGGCAAACCGAACTTCGTCGTCAGCAGGCTCAAGCTGCCTCTGATTTGATTGCAGAACGCGATCAACGCCTCATCGACCTGATTCAAACTCTCAAGCTGACTCGCACTCAAACCCAAAAAATTCAAGCATTTCTTCAGCAAGAAACTCAATCTTTAGCTGAAGTCACCTCAACTCAAGCCTGGCTAGATGCCGATCCCGAAGCTCTCGACCAACTCACCCAGGTTCTTAACCATCAACTCCCGACCCAGCTTCACCTCACCCAAACCCACCTCACCCACCTCACCCACCTCACTACCTCAATCGAAGCCCTGGCGATCAAACGGCAAGCGGCTCCCTCACCCGAAGACTACGATCGCCTCCGTTCTCACCGAGAGCACGCACAACTTCGCTATGACGAGTGCCTCTTCAAGGTCGAATTGAGTAAACGTCACAGCATCAAACTTCATCAGGATATTGAAGCTACAAAAGCGGAACTGAAACGCTACAGTGCTCAGCACATTGACCAACAAGATACAGATGATTTTCTCAAAGCAGCAACCCGTGCTCAACAAACCTTGCAAGCGTTCCGAATTCGCCTAACCTTACAAAAACTTAACGACCTTGAAGCCAACATCACTAACTACTTTCGCTGCCTCTTACACAAATCCAGCCTCGTCCATCGCATCATTGTCGATCAGCAAACCTTTAGCCTCACGCTCTACGACGCGATAGGACAGCCCATCCCCAAGCATCGTCTTTCCGCTGGAGAAAAGCAGCTTTTGGCCATCGCCTTCCTTTGGGCACTGGCAAGCATCAGCAACCGCCAGTTACCAATTGCGATCGATACCCCCCTCAGTCGCCTCGACTCCAGCCACCGCCGCAATCTGATTGACCAATATTTCCCCCACGCCAGTCATCAAATGATTTTGCTCTCTACCGATACTGAAATTGGACGAGCAGAGGTGGAAGAGCTAAGAGGAAAGGGTGCGATCGCCCGCGAATATTTACTGCAATACAATTCAACAGAACAACAAACTAGAATTACCCCCGGCTACTTTCCCTTCAAAGGGTAATCTTTTCACCCTTCTTTCCCCCTTGCCTCTGCCCCTATGGAACCTCCAATCGATCGCATTAAACTCTCCCAAACCGCCAAAGACCAATTAATCAAACTTAAGCGTGTTACTAAGATTGATCAGTGGAATATTCTTTGCCGTTGGGCGTTGTGTCGATCATTGGCAGAACCCACCCCTCCTTCTCCAGTTCCCATTCCAGCCGATAGTAACGTCGAAATGACCTGGCAGACCTTCGGGGGCGAAATTGCAGATCTACTCCTGATCGCTCTCAAGCAACGCTGCCATGATGATGGTTTGTCCATCGATCAAGAAACCCTTGCGGCTCAATTTCGTTTACATCTTCATCGCGGCATTAGCTATTTAGCAGGCGATCCAACCATTAAGACAATTGATCACCTGATTGAGAAATCTGTTGAATTAACACTTCAGGGGTAAGAATTTGTAGCGCATCGCCCGGAAAGTCTTGGGGGTTACAAGTCACAGATCATGCTTTTCCTTAAGGTATTCCCATTTCGCTTGATCTGGGTCAAAGTCAGGTGGAATAGGAGGAGCATTTTCAAACAACCCTTGAAATGCCTTAATCGGGGAGCCACGCTTCTGAGTAGATAATCTTTTGATTGCCCTAAGTCTGGCATAGCTTCTGAGTAAGTAGGTGCTCGTAACACAATTACCTCCACCTCACCCGGAGCTAGCTCAATGGATTCAGCAACATCAAATGCCCAGTTTCATCGACCCTGCCCTTGACCTTATAAGCCTGCATCGCCCTCTCCCAACATTATCTGAACACTACTGTAACGTGGCTTCTGTCAAACCGTACTTCCCATCCGCTAGCTTTTTGAAGTATCTAGTGGACTGTCAAGGTTGAAATGATGGGTAAAGTCGTTTGAGTTTAACCCGTGCATCTTCAGTGGTAAATCGCCAATCTATTGTTCGCAATTGGGTATTTCTGCGCTGCTCCCAAGCCAATGTTTGCTTGTTCCAATCAGGCTTGGTCACGAAGCCTACGGTCTAGACCTTGACGGGCTAAAACACTGAGTGCAGTTTCTGCCATGTTCAGCCCACAGCCGTGGACAGTGGTGTATTGAAATTCCAATTTTTAGAGAATCCAATTGGCTTGTTATCATCTAATAAATACACAATTTCTAATTATATATTGTCTATTTACCACTTAATATGCACGGTTTAAACTAAAAAGAATTTACACATCATTTCAACCTTGACAGTCCACTAGATACTTCAAAAAGCTAGCGGATTGGAAGTACGGTTTTACAGAAGCCACGTTACAGTAGTTTTCAGATAATGTTGGGAGAGGGCGATGCAGGCTTATAAGGTCCAGGGCAGGGTCGATGAAACTGGGCATTTGATGTTGCTGAATCCATTGAGCTAGCTCCGGGTGAGGTGGAGGTAATTGTGTTACGAGCACCTACTTACTCAGAAGCTATGCCAGACTTAGGGCAATCAAAAGATTAT
>NZ_JBXBCF010000105.1:0-34094 GCF_056784235.1 Kovacikia sp. CALU 1929 | reverse complement strand
TAAACGCTCCCCGTAGAGCCTTGCCACCACGGGGGTAATGTTGCACCAGCAGGGCAGGGTCAAAGCAGGCATGGGTCACATTACAGCGCCCTCCACCAGAGATCCGCACCTTCGACAAGGGTTGGCGAGAAGCTTCCAGTAAGGTAACTCTGGTGTGGGGATGGCTCTCAGCACAGGCGATCGCGGCAAAGAATCCAGCCGCTCCCCCACCGATGACAACAACATTTAGGGATTGATTAGGCAACAGAGAATTAGGGGATAGGAGGAGGGAGGGGGTGAGTTGAGAGTTGAGAGTTAGAGGGTGGGTAATGGGTAATGGGTAATCGGAGGTGAATGGTTGGTTGTGAGATTGACCTTCTAATCACCAACAACATAATGCGATGGGCGACTTTGCTGAAATGCCTGCAAGAACTGCCCACCCTTTGGCAGGCAAGCTACACCCTAGCCCTTTCGAGGGGACAGCAAATGTCTGAAAGCCCTTCTCATCGGGGAGAAGGGTGGGGATGAGGGCAAATGAGTTGCACATCCTGTAACTAACAACCAACTACGTTAACTTGACCACCTGACACCTGACACCTCACACCTCTTCTGGCTCAAAGTCCTCCTTTGTGGCTCCGCAAACGGGGCAGACCCAGTCTGCGGGGATGTCTTCAAATGCAGTGCCGGGTTCAATTCCGCTGTCTGGGTCGCCCTCTTCTGGATCATAGACATATCCACAAACGGTACAAATGTAACGCATGTTTAGTAAACTCCTGGATCACCGATGTCTAAACAAACTCACTTTCCGGTAAGTAACCATAGCACATGGCAACAGGAGAGTTTTCTCGCCCATTCATGGCACATTCTTTACGCCCACAGTGGGTACAGTCCGATCGCGTTGGTAGCACCAGTTCTACTGCCGGATACACGCTGATGTTCTGACTAATGCATCCCCGTGCCTCCATTTCAGAAATAGTATTGCAAATCAGCACTGCCTGCCGAATCCCCAATGCCTCGCGCTGGTAGTTAATTTGCTTCAACGTTTCACCAAAGCCCTGACCATCCAGTTTAACCACGACTAAAACGCTTTGAGCCAGACAGGTAAAGCAGGTCGGTTTGTCTTGCTCAAAAAAGTCTTTGTACTGGAGGGTAAGGGTGCCATCGGGATAATGCAGAGTACGCATGTGGCGGAGGAATGGAATGGTGAAGTGACCATTGGCATCGATCGTATACCACCATGACTTGTACCAGGCATCGTGGGGCAACCGCAGAATATCTTCCACTTGTTTGGGGACAAAGCCCGACTCTGCCAGGAGGGAAACCGTAGGTGCTAAGGCTAGATTTTGCCCCAGCGTTTGCATTTCTGATTCATGGCGGGTTAGCTTTGCCAGTTCCCGGCTATCACGCGCCCAACCGCTTGGGGTCGATCGCAATTCGACTGGCTGCTGGGAATCTGCCAGCACACATTTGACTGCCTCAAACTGTAAAACGCCATCGGCTGCTTGCTGGTGATTGGTCGGCACTCCAATTTCCGTCGAAATTGTCCGAATATGGTTCGCGTCTACGATGGGGGGAATGCAGTCTGCCAACAGTGATTTCAGCATGGGGGCATCTGCGATCGCCAGGGCAATCTGCACCTGGTCACGAAAGTCCCCTACTTTCACCGAATCAGCCAATGGGTAAAACAGCGGATTGTTCGGCATCACAAACGTCCCGTAAGTAGCTGTAGGCTTTTAAACCAACCCTTGCGCCTTGCAGATCATTGTGGCAGCAGATAACAATTCCTTCTACTTAGGAAGCACTTCTCTTAATAAATTGGAACAGGTGGCTTACCCATGCTGATGCGCCATCTCGGTTAAAATCCGTTGAGAACTCTGTTCTGGGCTGTCTCCGGTGGGACGGCGCTGGACATAGCGACCGTCGGGCTGTAAGTCCCATGCCTGTCGGTTGTCTGCCAGCATGATGCCGAGAATTTCCTCGAGATCTTTGGCGATCGCTTTGTCCTCAATCGGTACTACCGCTTCGACCCGCCGATCTAGGTTGCGCGGCATCCAGTCAGCACTGCCGATGAAGACTTCTTCCTCGCCCTGGTTATGAAAGTAGAAGATGCGCGAATGCTCTAGGAAGCGTCCAACGATGCTGACGACGCGAATGTTATCGCTAACGCCCGGTAGCTGCGGACGTAAACAACACATACCGCGCACAATCAGGTCAATTTGCACCCCTGCCTGGGATGCCTGATAAAGGGTGGTAATGATGGCAGGGTCAATCAGGGAATTCATTTTGGCAACGATGCGGGCGTGGTGTCCTTCCTGGGCGTGGGTAATCTCACGCCGAATCAGGGCAAGCATGCGATCGCGTAAACTGACCGGGGCGACCAGCAAGCGGCGATAGGACTGCTGGCGAGAGTAGCCGGTCAAATAGTTGAACAAATCTGTCAGATCTGCCCCTAGCTCCTCACGACAGCTTAACAACCCCACATCTGTATAGAGACGAGCCGTTTTGGGGTTGTAGTTGCCGGTGCCCACATGGACATAGCGTCGAATGCGTCCGTCTTCTCGTCGTACTACCAACACCACCTTCGTGTGGGTCTTTAAGCCGACCAGACCGTAGACCACATGGACACCCACACTCTCCAGTTTGCGTGCCCAGTTAATATTATTTTCCTCATCAAACCGGGCTTTCAACTCGACCAGAGTAGACACCTGCTTGCCATTTTCTGCCGCTGCAATCAGCGCATTGACAATGGGTGAATCGCCAGAGGTGCGATAAAGGGTCATTTTAATTGCCAGCACATCGGGGTCATAGGCTGCCTGGGTAATAAACCGCTGCACTGTGCTGGAAAAGGAGTGATAGGGATGGTGCACCATCACATCATGCTTGCGGAGAACCGCAAAAAAGTCCTCTTCCAGCTCAATCGGACCATCCTCACTACTAAAATCCCCTCCTTTGCGCAACCGCGAGGGCACTGTCGAAGTCCTGACCGGGTCACGCAGTTCAGGTAGCGGCAGGTCAGTCAAGGCAAACAGGTCGCGCAGGCAAAGAATTCCTTCTGCTTCATAGACATCGTTTTCGCTTAAATCCATCTCCTGACGCAGCATTTCCCGCACTACTTCGGGGGTAGAAGTGTGGACTTCTAAGCGCACGATGGAACCACCAAAGCGCCGTTTGCGTAACTCCTGTTCGATCGCCAGCAGCAAATCATCTGCCTCATCTTCTTCCAGTTCCAGGTCCGTATCGCGGGTAATGCGGAACGGATAGTATTCCTGGATGTTCATACCCGGAAAGAGGGACTCCAGGTTGTGGGCAATCACCTGCTCCAGGGGAACTGCCGTCCAGATGGCGGGCACATCCTTCTGCTGAACCCGTAACTCCTCCGGCAACGGCAAAAAACGGGGTAAAATGTTGGGCGCTTTTACCCTGGCATAGAGGTCTTCGCCGGTCACGGGATCTTTAATCACTACTGCCAGATTGACGCTGAGGTTGGAAATGTAGGGAAAGGGATGCCCAGGATCGATCGCCAGTGGTGTCAGCACTGGAAAAATTTGCTCCTCAAAGTAACTTTGCAGGTAGGTGCGTTGCTCCTGATTCAGATCGATATAGTCCAGTAAATGAATGCCCTGGGCTGCCAGAAGTGGACGTAGCGCCTGCTCAAAGTGTTGGTGCTGCTTCATCACCATCGGACGCAAGCGCTGCCCAATCAGGTCAAGCTGTTCCTGGGGTGACTTCCCATCTGGGGTTAATTTCGTCACCTGGGCTTCTACCTGTTGTTTTAATGCCGCCACCCGCACCATGAAAAACTCATCCAGGTTGGCACTAAAAATTGCCAGAAACTTGAGTCGCTCCAGCAATGGCGTGCGGGGGTCAAAGGCTTCATGCAGCACCCGGTTATTAAACTCCAGCCAACTGGCTTCGCGGTTGAAGTAGTACTGGGGATCCGCCAGATTAATCTCAGTCGTCGGTGGTTTTTTACGGCGGGCCATGCCTAAAACACCTCATCTTCGATACCAACCCACCATTCGCCCAGGTTCATCAAGTCCTTGTGAAGGTCTTCTAATTGTTGCAGGTACTCAGCTTCCGGCATATCATCCTTGCCCTCCTGCAATTTCTTGACACGAAGCTGCACCAACAGCCACGGCTTGGAAATACTATTCGTTGCTTCGATGTAACGGGCGAGTTGGTCGCTGTTCATTAAGAGTGAGGGGTAAGAAGGTGGGTATCGGGAGTTGAGAGTTGAGGGTTGAGAGTTGAGGGTTGAGAGTTGAGGGTTGAGAGTTGTGAAGGTAATGGGTAGGGGGACTCCTTTGTTTGTTATCTGTAAATACCCAATGACCAATGACCAATGACATGTAGGAAGGACGAAGGATGAAGTGAAAGTGCCCAATGACTAATGACCACCTTCTACCAACCAACAACTCCCCCCTTGTACCCAATCTTAGTACTAGAGAGGCTTGATACAGTCAGGGTTTTCGTGGGATGGGCTGTTGACTAAGGTGCTGACGGGATAGCTTTGCATGGATTCTGGGTCATAGGGATGCAGTAAAGCCTGGAGTTGTTCGACTGGGGTGGATGAGTGAAGCCACTGATCGTAGGTTTCGGGAGGAAGGATGACGGGCATCCGATCATGGAGCGATCGCAACACCTCATTTGCCTCAGTTGTAATAATCGTACAGGACTCAACCACGGTTTCCTCTGTCTCCCAGTGCTCCCACAGTCCGGCAAAGGCAAAGGGTTGATGGTCTGTGATCTGAAAGTAGTAGGGTTGTTTTTTGCCGTTTTGGCGTTGCCATTCATAAAACCCGTCCGCCAGGATCAGGCACCGTCGCCGCTTGAAGGCTGCCCGGAAAGATGGTTTTTCAGCCACCGTTTCGGCACGGGCGTTAATCAATCTGGCACCGATCGCCAGATCCTTCGACCAACTGGGCACCAAACCCCACCGCAAAAGCCTGAACTGCCGCTCAGACTGTTCTGGCAAGTGAACGACCGTTGGCACCAATTGGGTTGGCGCAATGTTGTAACGGGGTTGCCACTCAGGCAGGGCTGCCAGTTGAAATGCCCTGGCAAGGAATTCGGCTGTTTTGCTTTGGCTGAAGCGTCCGCACATGGGAGGGGGATGGGGAGAGAGGGAGAGGGGGATGGGGAGATCCTCGTTACCAGGCTCCAGCCTGGTAACGTTGACCTGGAAGCTCCAGCTTCCAGCTTCTGTCTGAATTCGGGAAGCTGGAGCTTGAGGGAAGTTACTAATCTGGAGCTTAGTAACCAGGGAAACACCTACCACCGACCACCCGCTATCCCATCTTATGAATTTTAAGAAAGTTCGTGCCTCCGGTGGTGCGCATGGGGATGCCGCCCATAATCAGGACGCGATCGCCCGCTGCTGCCAAATTTCGAGTTTTCAAGCACTGTTCAACCTGGTTAACCACGTCCTCAAATTGATCGGTTTCCTCCTCAAGTAGAAAGGGGCTGACTCCCCAGATCAGGTTCAGGCGATGGTACACCCTGGGGCAGGGTGTCATTGCCACCAGGGGTGCTCTGGGGCGCTCTCCTGCGGCAAGGCGGGCAGTAAAGCCTGTATTGGTCAGGGCAACAATGCAGTTTAGATCCAAGTTCTCATCGATCACGTTGAGTGCCTCGCAGATGGCATAGGTCGCCTCGTTGCCATCGGGTGGATTATTGACAAACCGCAGGTCTTTTTCGACCTCGTGGGCAATACGTGCCATCATTTTGACCGCATCTACGGGATAGCTCCCGATCGCTGTTTCGCCAGAAAGCATCACTGCATCTGTACCATCCAGAATGGCATTGGCAACGTCACTCGCTTCAGCCCTGGTGGGACGGGGATTTTGAATCATACTTTCCAGCATTTGAGTTGCGGTGATGACCGGAATACTTTTTTGATTGCAGCGGCGAATAATATGTTTTTGAATTCTGGGTACTTTCTCTGGGCTGACCTCCACCCCCAGGTCGCCCCTTGCCACCATCACAGCCTGACACTCATCCAAAATTTCCTCCAGGTTCGCTATTGCCTGGGGTTTTTCCAGTTTGGCAATGACAGGAGTCTCCGCAGCCCCCTCTTCTGCCAGCAATTGCTTCAACGTGCGCACATCCTCTGCCGTCCGAATGAAGCTGAGCGATACCCAGTCCACGCCTACCGAAATTCCAAATGCCACATCCTGCCGATCCTTCTCGGTTAGAGAAGGGAGGCGCAGGTTTAAGCTGGGGAAGTTAACTCCCTTGTGGCTTTTTAAGGTGCCACCCTTCACGACCTCACACAACACTGCCGATCCTTGCAAACTTTTGACTTCTAATTCCAAATAGCCATCGTCCAAAAGCACCTGGGTTCCGGGGATGGCTTCTTCGGCAATGTAGGGATAGTCGATCGCCACGGTGCCTGGCTCATGCTCAAACTGATCCACAGGCAACAGCGTCAGGGTGGCACCTTCCACCAATTGGATACCACCGTTTTGCATTTCCCCAACGCGGATCTTCGGTCCCTGCAAATCTTGCAGAATGGTGATCGGTATCTTCAATGCTTGAGAAACAGAACGGATGAGGGTAACTGTGTGAGCGTGATCCTCATAACTTCCGTGGGAGAAGTTGAGCCGCGCTACACTCATGCCAGCCTCAACCATGTGCTTAAGCATCTCTGGAGAGCAACTGGCGGGACCAATCGTAGCAACAATCTTCGTTCGGTGGCTGAGGGGGCGCATAGGCAAATCAGCGAATGGGGAGTCATGCTCCCAATCCTAAATGAAGTGGTTCGATTCTCCTGTCTTCCAGACGACCGACTTGAAGGGTTTAATGGGGTTTAATAATGATTCAAATAGTTGCGTTTGATCCGAATTGGAAATGCCAAGGCCTCATGAACCCGCTACAAAAGCTACAAAAAGACTAACTACAAGAAACATGGGTTGAATACTTAATCATAGATTGACTGAGATAGGACATATCCATGACATCAGTATTCCCCTCCAAACTCAGAATTCTCTCTAGGATCAGCTCTACCAACGAAGCTGCACAGAAGAACGTCAATGCACCTGACATCTAACATCTGCTATGGCAACACCAGCAGTTTGTAAACGTTTGTTTTATTTTTGCCAACTTGGTAGACAAATCTCAAATATGGTTGAACACTTATTTTATATCTCTGAGAGCATATTTGAAAGGATCCCACTTTACCCCAGTTTGTCCAGTACGTTGCTCTTGCCAAACTTCGGACTGATTTACAGCGGTTTTCAGACGAGTGCCCCAGAGGCAATGCCTTTCGATTAATGCGAAGGAATGAATCGGTGTGGCATACCCAAATAAAAATGGCTGTAGGTGATTTCTGAAAACTAAATTACCAACGTCGGACGGGCATTTTCTTTTGAAGAAATCGCTTTACTTCTCCGTTCTAAGTTATCGATAGCAACACAGGCAAAATTGATGACTCACAGGGGGAAGTTGGCAATCCGTGGTGGCAGAGAAGCCCACGGTCAATTGGGTTGAGATTTTTTGTTCGCGATCGCCTGCACTTTTTGTAATTACTGTTCAAGGATTCTGAAATCATGGTTGCTGAAATTCAAACGGTTATGCGAGAAACCCTGGAGCGTTTCAAAGAGGCCCATCCCGACTTAAACTCGATTACAAAAATTACCGCATTCAAAGAGGATGATTTTGTTCAGCAGTATGGACATGATCTGATAGGAGGGGAGCGGGAAGCCAGACAGATTTATCGGACAGCCGTTAATCTTCAAGAAAAAGCAATATTAATGTGGGGCAATATCAAAGATGCGGTTTCCCCCCATTTCAAGCAAACGCTGTTCAATAACTTGCCCCAGGACTTACCCGCTAAATTTATTGAAAAGCAGGAGTCCATTCCCGAATACAGCAAGCTATTTGGCAATCTGGATTTTATTGAATGTGACCACTATCGATCGATCTTTGGTCCAGCGGCTTATTTCGTCGATTTAATGCGGTTTGTTGAACAGAACATTACTCAAAAGAATCCAAAAGTTGCCAAAAACTGTACGTTGAAGGAGCGCAGACCTGATCTGGCAAGAATTCGCCTGGATGGAGACAACACCAGTGATCTGATTCCCTATATTGATCTGGTGAATGAACTATTAGAAGTCTTTGTTAAAACCGCAAGTACAGCAGAACGAGATGTTTATGAAGTGGTTGCCCATGAGATCTTTCCCATCTCGTTACCCTTCCATCTGCCCTTGACTGAAATCCGTAGCTATTTAAACCAACTCAAAACCAGTTTAGTCCAGATCTATCAAACCTTTGAAAGACCCTCTAAATCCCAGACCAGTGCAGCCAATCAAACTCTGATAACTCGAGAGATTTTAGAACTCTCGGCTGAGGAGTTTAGCTTAATTATTTCAGAACTTTCCACGGAACAGAACTTATCGAAACACTACGGAAATGTGCCCTTAACGGGAATCCAGGGCTTAGAAAATGTTGATGTCTTTCTAGAGCAAACAGGGTTAACCCGCAAGCAACTGAATGAACTGCTGTTTCAAGATCTGGATCGGCATGAGGTGAATGCTGGGTTGTCACGGCTGTTCTTTATTAACAATGTGAATGATGGTAAGGGTTATCTGACGATCGCCCCCAACACCCAGGATCCCCAAAAGCCCTATGACCACCTGCTTAATCTCAGTAATCAAAAGCTGGATCGGATCTATCGCTTTGTCAGACTCGCCCGCAAACTGGACTGGTCATTTGCAGATTTGGACTGGGCATTGCGATCGCTGGGCAACCCCTACACGCCTGAAACCGCCCTTCAGTTTGACGGGATCAATGATTATGTTGCCTGTAGAGCACCCCAACTAAACCAGAATCAGAAAACGTTCACGATTGAAGCCTGGATCAACCCCTCCCGTTCTGGCAAAAATGTGATTTTGAGCAAGGGGAGTGAGTCGGATCAGCAGCTTCACTTCATGGTGTGGATCACTGCCGACAATCAGCTTGCCTTCTATGGCAAACCTGCAACTGGTGAACCAATCCAGATCAGCAGTGTGTATTCCATTCCAACCGGGGTTTTTACCCACATTGCCGTCGTTGTCACTGAGCAGGCGATCCAGTTGTATATCAACGGCAAGCCTGACCAGAAGGAGGTGCTGGCAGGACGGGCGATCGCAGCGATTGGGGAAGATTTGCGGATTGGGGCAGATCTGGGGGATAGTTACTTTGCTGGAATGATCAAGGAAGTTCGGGTCTGGAATAGTGTCCGCACTCAGGAGCAGATTGATGGCGATCGCTACCGCCGCTTCACCCAACCAGCCCAACGCGAGAACCTGTTGGGCTATTGGACTCTGACCGAAACCATTGACAGTACCCTCACCGATCTGTCCACCCAGGGTAATCATGGCACCATCGCGGGCAATGGTTTAGTCACCCAACCTCGCTGGGTCGCCTGCGATCTGGTGCTGGATCCCCTGCTTGTATCCAGTCCCAATCAGGCTGTACCAGTTGCTCTGCCGCAGCCCGTACCCACCGAGTTACTGTTACCCGCCGCCGCAGACAGTCCCAGAAGAACGGCGCTGGATCTGGATGGGGAGAATGATGTCCTGGTGATTCGCAACCAGAAAAACTGGGGACTGGGCAGACTGGATCGGTGGACCCTGGAATTCTGGTTTAATCCCACCCAAATCAACTCCCCTCGGGAGCAGCTCATTTTGACCCAGGGGGACCGGGAAGGCGGGTTAAGCATTTACCTGTTTCAGAAGCATGTGTATGTGCTGCGCTGGAGCAACAACCTGAAGGGAGATGCTTTCCAATCTGCTCTGTATAAGAGTACGGATCTGATTAACGACCACACCTGGTATCACCTGGCAATTACCCATAACGAATTTCCTGCCAGTGCCACCAAACCGCTGCCCGTGGGTGTGGTCGAGTCCCAGGTTTATCTCTGGGATGGGACGACCCCGAAAACGGCTCCCGTACAGGTTCCGGCGGGGTTGCGCCTGAGTCCCGTTGGGGCAGTCTGTCTGGGTGGGCTGGCAGAAGGTCAGGTGACCCGATTTGAGGATCGCTATATCCCGAAGGATACGAAAGACCAATACTTCTTTGCCGGACAGGTGACCGATCTGCGGCTCTGGAAAACGGCACGATCTGCCAGGGAAATTGAACGCGATCGCCCCCTTGCACCGACCATCACCCCCGACCTGATTGCCTATTTCCCCCTGGATGAAGGCTCTGGCTCCTCTGATCCAAACGGAAGAACTGAGTGGCTGGTCAAAGACTATGCCGGAGCACAGCATGACAATGAGTTTCGGGGTAGCCTGCAAAACCGCCAGATTGCCCTGGAAACCACCAAGAACGATGCCGCACTCAAGAATCTCTACAGCCATTACTCGAAAGAGGGGGCATTGGACTGGAAAAACTACTTCTACCAGGGCAGAATGCGGATTGCCGCAGATGGCGCAGCCGTAGGGGTTACCTTTCTCAGTCGCTATCCAGAGAACAAAAATCAGTACTATCGCCTCGGCTGCGATGCTACCCAACCGAAGTTCCATCTCTCTGCCCATCCGGAGAAGGTGCAAACGCTCAAGAGTACTGACTCTGAGCGTAATACCACCGTATCTGGGGTCCAGCCTGTGCCCAATACCTGGTATCACTTCCTGATCCGGGTGGAGGATAGGGAAGATACGGATCAAACCTTGATTCAGGCAAAGGTGTGGCAGGATGGCACCACCGAACCCACAGACTTCCAATTATCTGCCTCCGATGACAACCCGGATATTCGGCTCAAAACGGGTACGGTCGGGGTATGGAGTACGGGCAGCAGCACGGGTTCCCGCCAGTTTGACAATCTGCGGGTCTGGAGTACATCGATTGCTAAACCGACCCCTGCCGACCTGAAGCTAGATATTAACTTTGAGACGAAGTCCCAAATGCCAGAACCGGAAAACTGGAGCGATCGCGGCGATCGCATTCAGCCAATTGGCAGCGATCGGCTGTTTAGACGAATTCCAGTCAGTGGCATTCCAGGTAGTCTGGTTCTGGGAACCGACTCGACCCTGAACAACATCCATTCCCATTACTCCCCGGCTACGGTCAGGGTGATGGAGTGGAAAGATTACATCTACGAAGGCAGAATCCGTATCACCGATGCGAACAGTGGAATTGGGGTGACAGTATTAAGCCAGTACCCCAACGGCATGGATCAGTACTACGCCCTCAAGCGAGACAGGGAACATCCAGCCTTTTACCTGACGGCAAATCCCCAGGGGGTACAGCCTCTCCGCAGCCTCAGTGACACTCAAGACCAGATCGTTTCGACGGTCATCCCTGAAGTGAATATCTGGTACCGCTTTTCAATCCAGGTAACGTCGAACCAGACCGAAAACCGCACCGAGATCCGGGCGAAGGTGTGGCAGGAAGGGGCAGCGGAACCCACGGGCTTTCAGATGGCAGCTTGCGATCGCAGCAGTATTCGCCTCCAGACGGGCACGGTTGGGATCTGGGCATCCGGCAGCGGGACAAAATACTTTGACCAGTTACGGGTCATTGATTTTCTGCTGGCTGAGAATTTCCAGGCATCCACTCAGCTTCCCCCCAAATGGCGTGGCACCGGGCGAGACAATACCTTTGATGAAGCTCCTAACCTGTTTGAGATCCGGCAGGCAGCGGGGATCTCTGCCCTTGCCACCGAGTCCAGGGGCAAAGACATTCATGCCCATTACGATCTGCCGGAGGCGCTGAACTGGAATGATTACGTCTTCACCGGCAAATTTTTAGCCACCCTACTTCCCGGCGAAAATATTCGGGAGGTGGGAATCGGCGTTTGTTTCTTCAGCCAGTTTGTCAGCGGAGCCACCGAGACCAATTATTACCGGGATTTGAAACACGATCGCTACCACAAACTGCGCTGGGATGGCAGCAATCAGAGATTTGTTCTCCTACCCCATCCCTGGCCCGACAAGAAAGTGGAGGAAACCCAAAATCTGACTCGGAACTTCCCGTTTCTAGCCGATACCTGGTACTGCTTCCTGATTGAGGCAAAAGGAACTGGTTCCCGCACCACGATCCGCACTAAGGTCTGGCAGGATGGCACGCCAGAACCCACGCAGTTTCAAATTATTGCCCATGATGATGGTACGCCACCCACTCCTAAAAATGCCCGGTTGACCGCAGGCACCATTGGTTTCTGGGGTAGCGAGAAGGGTTCCAAGTATCTGGCGGATGTTAAGGTCAGCCGTAATATCTTGCCCCAGGACTATGAGCCACAGCAGTGGAGCGAAACCGCCGCCCGCGATCGCCATCAGGTGGATGAATCCCTATTTCGGGCAGTAGATACCCAGGCAAACCAACTGCGCTGGTCTCAGGGTGATGCCCGTTTTCCCCTATTCCAGCGTCCCCTCAACCCCACGGCTTTACCCTTAAACGGGCAGCAATACCTGACAGGGCAGTTCCAGCAAGCCCTCAATCTGACGCAACTGACGATCGAAGCCTGGGTTAAACCAACCAGGATTCCCACACCCATTCTTAGCCTCAGTGGTTCATCGAATGGCGAAGCTACCAGCCTTGAGTTTGGAATTGATGCAACCGGGAAACTCACTCTGATAACGGCTGGTGCACCGCTGGTCGGTTCAACCGTAATAGCCACGGCTCAGTTTACCCATGTTGCCGTACAGATTCAAAACAAGAGGGTCACTTTCATGGTTAATGGAGTGCCTGAAGCGATCGCTCTGGCAGATTTAGCAGAAGACTTCAGCCTGAATGCAACGGATCTGGAAATTGGTAGAACAGGTGGTGAAACGGATACCTCCTTTGTCGGATTGATTAAGGAAGTAAGGCTCTGGAACGGGGGTCGCACAACAGAGCAGATTGCCAGGGGGCGGTTTCAGCGACCAGAGGCATCGCCTGCCCTGGTGGGGTACTGGGTGCTGGGAGACTTAAAGGACGGCAGGGTGAGCGATCGCTCCTCCCAGGGCAATGCCCTCAAGCTAGAAACTATCCTGCCGGAGTTTCCCCGCTCGATTGGTATCACTTTGCCCGACACGGGATTCTGGCGATCGCAGCGGAAAGTCCTGTCCTTCGATGGCAACCAGACGGTGCGCTATCCCGCTCCAGTTAGTTCGACCACTCCCAGTACGACTGATTCGACCACTCCCACCACAACTGGCTCGACGACGACTGCTGCTCCGGCTGAAGTGGAACCTTGCCAGCAACGCACAATCGAGGTTTGGTTCCAGGTCAACGATAAGACCATCTCCCACCGCAAACAGGTAATTTACCAGGAGGGGAATGATCAGCAGGGCTTGCTGCTCTACGTCTACGACAGTGAACTCTACTTTGTGGGCTACAACACCCCTGACCAGGGAGATCAGTGGACGGTTGAGCAAGAGAGTAACTGGTGGATCACTCCCGTCAGCTTGCAACGGGTCTGGCGGCTGAAAACAGACCGGATTGAGTCAGGACGGTGGCACCACGCGGCGATTGCTCTGGATGGACGGGATGAGCTGCGCCCCCAGTCAATTAAGGGCTACCTGGATGGCAAACTGGTCACGGTGGGTGAGGGTTCTCAACTATCGCAAAAAAGCGCTCAGTTTACCTTAGGGGGGGTAGCGGGTCCGGTACAGTTCCACGATGGAGCGTCAAAGGATGAACCGGGACATCACCTGCATGGACGCATTCTGCTGCTCCGGATCTGGACTGGAGTCCGGACTGCGGCAGAAATTTTTGCCAATCGCGCCACCGATTTAGACGGTACCGCATCGGGTCTGGATCTGCTGTGGCATCTGGATCAAGCCAGCGGCATCAATATTTCTGACCAGTCAGCCAACAACCGCAACGGTCAGTTTACCGATGCCAGCCAACTGCAAACCCTGCGCCAATCCCTGTACGCCCTACCCGTCTATGCCCTCAACCCCGTTGCCTTAGATGCCACTGCCCTGGATGGGCTGGCTCAAATCAAACGCCTGAAGCAGGATCACAACCTGGCGATCGATCGCCTGACTGCCCTCTGGTCGCCCTTAAAGTACACGGGACGGGAGGACGGCACCACCCTGTTTGATCAGGTATTCAATCTGGGTGGGGAGGTGCAACCCTGGACTTATCATCTGGCACAGCCGATTCGCTGGGATATCACGGGGCAGGAAAACCCCAACCGCGATCGCCAGATCCAGGCGCGGCTGATGGGTGCCCTCAAGGTGTCCAGTGAAGAACTGGTGACGCTGGTTGCCTATCTCAGCGGTGTCGAAACCATCATTGACCTGGACACCGCTTACCTGACCTCCCTTTACCGCCTCACCCAACTGCCCAAACTATTGGGGATTACGGGGATAGAACTGCTGTTGCTACTCAATTTCATGCAGCAGACTTCCGTAGACACCCTGGCGGATGTGTTGAAGCTGGTCGAGCGGGCAGAGTGGATGCAGCGCAGTCAAATCACCGTGGTGGATCTGGTCTTTTTTGCCCAGGATGTGAAGAAAAATGCGGCAGTCTTTTCAGAAGCGAACCTGCGTAACCTGGCAAAGCAACTGCGAGACGAAGCCAGAGATATCCTGGTCAGTGGTGAGTCGTTTACCACCACCGTCATTAATCAGTCACAGTCGCTCAATATCTTTAAGTTCCTCCAGGATCAGCAGTGGGTAGCGGTGATTAATCCGGTTGAATTGGCTGATTTAAGCCTGCTCCAGAAACGGGTGCAGGCGATCGCCGCCGTTAACATCAGTGACCCATCTACCCTGGATCTGAACGGCTTACTGGCAAACCTGGCAAACACCGAAGGTTGGATGCGGGAGTTTGACACTTTGAGAGCGGAGTTTGAGCGGATTCGTCCGGGGCTGGGAGATAGCGTTCTGGCTGCACTCCAGACGGAGGGATTGATTGCTGACAATGGGCAGGTTCTCAGCACGATCGACTTAAGCGATAACAAACTATTACGCCCGCTGCCTGCCAGCGATCGCACCAACGCCACCATTCTGAATAAACGGGCACGCATCCGGGCGGTGCTGGAACAACGGGCAGAACTTCAGGAGCAGATTAAGGCTACGGTACTTGACACCCTGACCCGGTTACAGGCAGCCCTGTCCGAGGCAATTTCCCAGGGTTTAACGGAGATGTTGGGCGTGTCAACCGACCTGCTCCAGGAGGCGATCGCCTACCTGAACCAGCAATCTCCCCAAACTTCGATAGATGACGTTGCCTTTATCAAACAGATCTACACCATCCAGGGACCGGATTCTCCTGTACCAGCGGAGTTGTCCCTCTATGTCGCCAAACTGGTCAAGATCCTGTATCTGCTGGCGAAGTTTGAGTTCAGCGCTCCGGAAGCCAGGACGTTTCTGCAAAAGCCAGAGCTTCTGTTAAAGCCTGACCCCGACAAGATCGCCCTGGTTCTGGACGATCTGTTGCAACCCACCTTGCCCAACCTCGATCGCCTGTCCCGCTTCCAGCAATTCAAAGCTACCTTGAAAGCTAAAGAAACGGAGGAGGCAGACGGCGCAGAAGCCGCCACCTCAGCCAGTGAACCGGATCAGCGGTTGATTGATTTACTCTCTCTGGGGGCGATCGACCAGACCCAACTCAGTGTGGATCATCCCTTTATCAAACAACTGGGCGATCTGACCAGTTGGGAACCTCGCCAAATCATTACCCTGGCGACCTATTTAGGAGAGGGCAACCCCAACCAGATTGAAACCTTGAGCTGGTTGCAGTCCTGTTTTGAGCTGGCACATTCCCTCCGGGTAGACATTGCCTTTTTGCTTCAGTTGTCTGACACCAGCCAGTTTGGCTCCACCAATGATTTTGCCCTCTATCGCCAGCAAGCCGATGCCCTGCTGAAGGTGCTGCGATCGCACTACAACGATGAGGACTGGAACCGGGCATACCAGCCGATCCGCGATCAATTAGCAGTCCAGAGGCGGAATGCCCTGCTGGCACTGGCAATGAAGAAACTGGGACCCCAGTTTAAGGGCAGAAAAGATGCGGATATTCTGTACGAATACTTCCTGCTGGATATGCAGGTGGGCAGCGAGGTAGAAACCTCCCGCATTGTGCAGGCTACCGCCAGTCTCCAGCTTTATGTGCAGCGGTGTTTGATGAACCTGGAAGCCGAGGTCGATGCCACAACAATTCCCCTGGCGGAATGGGAATGGGTGAAAAACTACCGTGTCTGGGAAGCTAACCGCAAGGTCTTCCTGTACCCGGAAAACTACATTGAGCCAGAACTGCGCCGCACCAAAACCGCCCAGTTCCAGGAGCTAGAGCAGGAATTGTTGCAAGCTGATATCGCTCAGGAGTCAGTGGAAGCCGCCTATATTCACTATCTGGATAAGTTTGCGGAACTGGCAAAGCTACGGATTGTGGGTAGCTACTTCCACCGGGAACTACCAGGGGACTCCAATTATGACCCCAAACGTAAGCCCGAACAACAAGATGAAACCCTGCTGGTGGTTGGGCGCACCAGTAGCGAACCCCGCATTTACTACATGCGGAAGCGGGTCAAAAATGCCCAGGGGGAACGCTGGCTACCCTGGGAAAAAATCGACCTGGCAATCAATGCTGACTTTGTGACACCCGTCTATGCCTTTGGCAAGTGGATTCTGTTCTGGACCGAATTCACCAAATTGAAGCAATCTAAGGATCGCCGATTGAGCCAGAGAATTCGTGATGCCTACACCGTGGATGAATTGAAGAGTGTGTTTGCCGACCCGCAGATAACAGTTGCGGACATGCAGGCGATCGATGAACTTGCCCGGTATACCAACGCCGCTGCTTCTGGTGGCTTTACCCTGACAGAACGCAATGCCATAGCCAACCGTATCCGTACAGACGGACATTTTAAGTCTCTATTGGGCGAGTATGTCAATTATCGTCGTGGAGGGAGATACCTCAAAACCAATGATCCGATTGCCAGGGATGGGACATCTCAGTTGACATCCTTCAGGGCAGATCTCGCCAAAGCCGTCAAACAGGTGAGTGCCCGCCGTGCCCTGGAAGCAGAATTAACCAAAGAAGAAATTGCCAGATTAGAACGAACCCAGTGGGCGCTAGATCCCAGCAAAGGGGAAAAGGAATGGACAATTGACTCAGAACATTATCTGTATGACAACCGTATGGGGCGCGTGCAGGAGTTGGTAGATTTCTGGAAAGCGACCGTCAAATATTCCTACTACAACTTTGGCAAGACCTGGGTGCCGCCCCAAACCTACCGCGCCCTTGATCTGGAACTGTCTGAGGAGGAATACCGGAAACCCACGTGGCACGCGCTCTATGCTCAGCGGGCGTTTAGCATTAGCAATAGCCCACAACTCACAACTCCAGCACAGCCCCAGCAGGACCCAAATCCAGACGTGTTGGAAATCAGTGAACAGACTCGCCTGTCCGTGTTTCTGCCTCCCTTTAATATGGCGAACCTGACCTGGTCCTTCTGGGTCAACTTTATCAATGTCAACCCCCAGGGTTTTAAGGGTTCCCTCGCCACCACCGACGATCCCCTGGTCGATCGCAAACTCGTTACCCAGGAGGAGTTAACCCGATCGCTCACCCTGCTGAACTACCACAATGGCAGTTTGAAGATCACCGCGACGAATAACGTCACGGCGATCGCTGGTGCCCAACAAAGGGAAGACGATACCCGCACCGCTGTCGAAAAAGTTCAGGCGGCGCTGGATGAGATCAGGGCGGCTGATGGAACAAGCGATGCTGTCAAAGAATCAAAATTCGATGCTGCAAAAGCCAGATTAGGTGAAATTCCCACCAGCATTACTCTGACACAAATCACTGAGGCAAAAACTAAAACCAACACTGCGGTGAATGCACCAGGTGAGGCAACCAATAAACGCACTGAGGCAACCAATAAACGCACTGAGGCAACCAATAAACGCACTGAGGCAACCAATAAACGCACTGAGGCAACCAATAAAGACGCTATCGCCCAAACAGTTAAGGAGATAGCGGACCGTCTTCCAGAAGACAATAACTATAAGACAAAGCTAGGCGAGGAAGCCAAAAAACTAGAGGATCAGGCAACTGCCCAGGAAACTGCCAAATCCCCTGAAGCTCCCCTGACCCGTGCTAAAGCGACTAAGGTTCGCGAATTAGCAAATTTGGCTACTCCTCAAAAGAACAACCTGACTGGCGCAGAGGCTACCCTCAAGAGCGAAGCAACTACTCTAAGAAATCAGGCAACCACCCTGGAGACAGATGCTCAAGCTTTAGAGACGGCTGCTACCAATCTCGACAACGAAGCAGCCAATTTACTCTCTACATCACGCACTGAAGCTAAAACAGCGGTTGAAACCGCCCTCACAGCCGTACAGGAACAACTTAAAACCGAGGTAGAACAACCTAAATGGGAGTCCAAGACCATCACCCTTAAAGTTCAACTGGGCAACGAAGAGAGAGCATTCAGTCTGGATGCTACTGGCACCTGGCAGTATGTGGCGCTGACTCTGGCAAAAAACCCCAGTGGGTATCGAGTGGATGTCTACCGCGCCAAAGCAGGGGACACGACACTGACTACAGTGGTGAACAACCAAACTCTGGCAGGAGCTTCCCTGGAACAGGGCAAACTCCTGGAGATTGGCCAACAGCCCACCGAAAACTCGATCTTCACTACCCAGATGGCAGAGTTCCAGCACTGGAACCAGGTGAAAACAGATCTTCCAACCATCTGGAAAAACCGGGGGTCAGTCCAGGATGGCTTATTTAGCCTGCCGCTCAATCGCTGGGTACCCAACTCATCTATCCGGCTGGTGAAGTCTCAGGGGTTGACCCTGACCCTGCCCATTGCTTTCCAGGGCGACCTGCCCGATCGCCTGCGGCAACGGGAGCGGATCATCATCTTCTATGGCGATCAGGTCAAGAGCATCCGTGACACCTTACAGGAGCAGAGTTTTAATCTGACCCTTGATCGGGGGACGAACCTGACAGTCCAGGATGTCCAGCTTACCCGCTATAAACCCAGTTCTGGTGCGCCAGAAGTGGCTCTGAGATTGACTCAAACCGGAGGGTTATCGTTAAACGATTTTGCAGTCTCAGGTCAGAACCAGAATCTGGTAGTCAGTGCTTCAGCCTTACCTGAGGAGTCAAATGCCAGTAAGCTTTTGATCCGCAAGTTGGGAACCAGAGAAGCATCCCTGGTTGACGTTTACAATCGTCCGGGGTGGTATATCGCTAACGTCGGTGACGAACAATTTCTGGTGAAGGCGCGGTTTTTGAATGCATCCGATCAGGAATTACCCGTGCCCACCGCCGCCGAACTGATGCAGGGGAATTTTGACGATACCGCCAACACCACCAGCGGCAATGCCCCCGCAGTCAAGGTTTCTTTCAATATCCAAAGAAACCAAGCCCCCGTCGTTGATGCCGTTCCTGCCAACAAAGTCCAGTTCCAGTTTGAGCGGCTAAACACCTATGCGGTCTACAAACTCAGCCAAAAACTGTTCACGGGTGGCATCGATGAAATGATCAGCCCCGAATCCCAGGCGGAAAAGGAACTGGATTTCTGGACGAACTACGATCCCAATACCACCCTGGTGCCTAGAAATCTCAATCCATTACCACCCACGATCGACTTCCAGGGCAACTACCGACTCTACTACGAAGAAATCTTCTTCCACATTCCCTTCCTGATTGCCAATCAGCTCAACGCCAACCAGAAGTTTGCCGAGGCACAACAGTGGTATCACTACCTGTTTAACCCCACGGCTCAGGCTCCATCTGGCTCCAGCAATCAACACTACTGGCAATACCTGCCGTTCCGCAATTTGAGCAGCACCACGCTAAAAAATCTGCTGACCAACTCAGAGGCACTTGCCGTTTACCGGGAAGACCCCTTTGACCCCCACGCGATCGCAGCCCTGCGTCCCACTGCCTACCAGAAAGCCGTGGTGATGAAATACATCGACAACCTGCTGGACTGGGGCGACTCCCTGTTTACCCAGGACACCCGCGAGTCGATCAACGAAGCCGCCATGCTCTACGTGCTGGCATTTAACCTGCTCGGTCCCAAACCCAAATCGAAATCGGTACGTCAACTGGAGGAGATCGGCAACTATGACGATTTTGTGCGTAACAGGACGGATGCGATCGAATTTCTCACCCAGGAAGAAATGACTCCAACCTCCTCTACTGGCACTACCGTATCTCCCAATCCCTACAGCACCCTGCTGACCAACTTCTCCGTACCGGAAAACGAAAAATTCATCGGTTACTGGGATCGGGTGGAGGACCGCCTCTACAAAATCCGCCACAGCCAGAACATTGAAGGCATTTTCCGCCAACTCTCCCTATTCCAGCCACCCATCGACCCTGCCGCTCTGGTACGGGCAGTTGCCGCCGGACTGGGTGTCAGTGGAGGACTGGCAGATATGAGCGTTGGTGTGCCCCACTATCGTTACGGTAAAGTGCTGGAGCGGGCACAGGACATTGTTTCAATGGTGACAGACCTGGGTTCGGCACTGCTGTCTGCGATTGAAAGCAAGGAAGACGGTCAACTGAGCGCCCTGGAACATACCCACGCACGCAACATCCTCACCCTGACTACTAAGCTGAAGGAATATGAGATCTCGCAGGCAAAGGAAGAGATCCAGGCGCTAACGTCGAGCGAACAGAATATTCAATATCGCTATGACCACTTCGTTAACCTGCGTAAAACTCCTCGCTCTCCAGCCGAACAAGCAGGCAAAGCCTTTGCTTCCCTGGCTCTACTCACAATAGTACCTAAACAGGTCTTTGCTACCCTAGGCGAATTGATGGAAGCATTTCCAGATGCAAATACGGGTGCTTCTGGCGTAGGTGGCAGTCCTGTAATTACCTTTGAGTGGGGCGGTGAGAACGCTGGTGCTGCTTTTAAGGGAACAAAAGAGGCTCTGGATGGGGTTGCCTCTGTTTTTGCTGCCACTGCCGCACTCTGTGATAAAGAGGGCGAGTATCTGCGCCGAGATGAGGAATGGTTGTTGGAGGAAAAAACGGCTGAATGTGACTTAAAGGAGATTCAGAAACAGATTGCTATGGCAAATCTTCGCCTCCAACTTGCCCAGGAAGATTTGTCAGTTCACAAGAAAGAGATGCAGCAACACCAGGAAATTGCTGACTTCCACCGCAGTAAGTTTACCAATGCTGAGTTGCGCAACTGGATGGTCGGCAAACTGACTGGGCTGTACTTCCAGGCGTATAACCTGGCTTACAACCTGGCAAAAGCGGCAGAAAAAGGGTTGCAATTTGAACTGCCTACCACCCAGGTATTTATTACCCCCGGTCACTGGGATAGCCTCCGAAAAGGTTTACTGGCGGGTGAGTCCCTGGCGTTAGAACTCGGCCGGATGCACAAAGTCCATCTCGATCAGGACAGCCGCTTCCAGGACATTCAAAAAACCATTTCCATGAACCGCACCTTCCCGGAGGCATTAGCCGTTTTGAGGCAGACGGGAGCCTGTGAGTTTACCCTCAGCGAACGGTTGTTTGACCGCGATTTTCCTGGTCACTACTGCCGCATGGTCAAAGCGATCGCCATCTCCATCGAAGCGGAGACCGAAATCAATGCCTACGATGGGGTAAATGCCACCCTGATTCAGACCAGCAACAAAACCCTGCTGGTGCCCGATAGCAATGCCGTCAGCTATTTGCTTGGCACATCCGATACCCAACCCGACTTCAACACCCTGCGGGTCAACTGGCGAGCAAATCAACAAATTGCCGTCTCCAGACCCTCAGAAGACTACGGGATGCACGCCGACCTTGACTTCTTCTTCGACGATCGCTACTTCCCCTTTGAAGGAACGGGCGCTGTCTCCTCCTGGCGGTTTGAACTCCCCCTGGAGAACAATCCCTCCCTGGTCGATGGCGGCACCAGGCGGTTAAGGATTACAGACGTGGTTATCCATCTGAAATACACTTCTAAAGTCGATCGCGGTTCCTTCAAGCAACAGGTACAAGCCCTGATGAAGTAATCAGCGTTAGCCCTCCGCAGCCTCAAGGACTTCGGAGGGCTGGACAGGTTTAGATCCCCGGAATCTTTGAGATTCCGGGGATCTGGGCATAAGCTAGGAAGATAGCGGTTGGTAAGTGTAACTGGCGTGAGAAACTTTCTGAATTTGTTCTTTCATCGTGGCGATATCGGTATAGATATCAGCCACATTAATCAGACTATCGCTTGTCATTGACCGCAAACTCAGCACTTCCACCCGTGCGCCACGATATGAGACTGCATTCACCGCATAGGCGAGATCCCCATCCCCACTCACCAAAATCGCAGTGTCATAGTAATCTGCCAGGGTCATCATATCAACGGCAATTTCGACATCCAAATTGGCTTTTTTGGAACCATCGGGAAGCTGAATCAGGTCTTTTGTCACTACCCGGTAACCGTTTCGGCGCATCCACAGTAAAAATCCCTGTTGTTTTTCATTAATGCGATCGACTCCCGTATAGAAAAAAGCCCGCAATAGGCGATCGCCCTGGGTCAGGCTGCAAAGCAATTTTGTATAGTCAATTTCAATACCCAGTTGCAATGCTGCATAGAATAAGTTTGAACCATCAATAAAAATAGCAACTCTGCCACGCCTAAAATCAGTTTGCATTGAATGATTATTTGGTGCCACCGACATTTCAATTTCTTCACCAGGCATTTGCATAGGCATCACATATCGCCTTTGATTTGATGTGGGTTGTTTCAATACTGAGTGATCGGGTGCTTCTTGAATTAGTTTGGTAACCATTATTCATGTCCATTGAGAGTTTGTTTACAGTGGATTTCATTTGTTGATAGCTCTATCACTTTCTATCATTAGAACTGATAAGTTTTAATTAAGTGATAGATAACAAAGTTTGAACATTAGCAGTAGATATTTATATCTTCACCACACACATCTGCTAAATACGTTAGAGACTTGAAGCGGAGTTCAACAAGCTGGTTGTAGAAGGGGTTAAGTTTGCACAGAGGCGGAATATTGAGAATGGTACGGTTGAACAGCTTAATTTCTCGCTCAAAGGGACAACGGGCAGGAATGAGTTTGCATAGGGAGCGGGCGGTTTTAGAGTCACGCACTTCGATCGACTCGAGCCACTGGACAATTGGTTGTAAGAGGATGGAGGGGAAGGAAGACGGATGGAGGAGACGATTCATGGGTCAGGAAAACGATGCGAAGTTTCAGAGTTAGATTATTTTTGAAGTTCAAGTCTTTAAAGGGGAATTTTTGATAATTTTTATTCCTACTTTGCTTACCTTAGAACCAGAAAATGGAGAATCTGTGGAGATGGGAATATAGCAGGTTTCAATTGAGTGGAGTACATCTGAGCAGGGGAGACGAGGGGGTAAGGAAAATAAAGTGTATTGCACCTGACATACCTCGTTCTCTAGGCTCAGCCTGGGAATACTGATTGAAAGGCTCTGCCTCCTCTTTAGGCACCAGAGGCAAAGCCTCCAGGTTTGCCCTTCCAATGCCTTGCCTTGGAACGAGATGGAATCTCTGTTCTTACTCTGCTCTACCCTAGAACCAAAAAATGCAGAATCTGTGGAGATAGGAATATTTACTCAGTAGCAGTCTTAACTCGTGACCAAGCTCCAGCTTGGTCATGTGGATCTGGAAGCTCCAGCTTCTAGTGTTCCAGGAAGCTGGAGCTTCCTTAAGGAGGTTACAAAGCTGGAGCTTTGTAACCAAAATGCCTGGGATATTTTTCCTGGAAATCGCCTTAGGAATGAGAATTCAATAAGTTCGGAATTGGGTAGGGGCGGGTTTTGTCGCTCAATCCATCGCACCAGGCAAATTGGACTGCTGAACCCGCCCGTACAGTTTGCGGAGTTGTTATAGCTATCGCCAGGTTGCTTAGTACATTGGGGGTTAAAGGGGGTGGAACCCCTGCATCCCGTCCTAAATCAGGTGGCTATGGCTATAAATCCACGATCCTTAGCAACCAGGGGATAGTTTTCTAGCGCCTGCTACTGACTCCAGCCCAATGCTTCTGCAATCTGAGCAGGCAGTTTCATCGCTTTGAAAGGCTTGCTAATAGTGGCTGCGATGCCAAGATTGGCAAATCGGCGCTGATCCGATGCCTGCACCTTTGCGGTCATCAAAATAACCGGGATCGATTCAGTGGCAGGGTTTGCCTGGAGTGACTGAAGGGTGGCAATCCCGTCTTTGTCTGGCATCATGACATCCAGCAAGATCGCGTCTGGCTGTGCATCGATTGCTTTTTGAAGTCCTTCGTCTCCGGATGTCGCCGTTAGAACGTCCCATCCCCCCACAGCCTGGAGGGTCAATTGGGCAACTGCCAGGATTTCCTGATCGTCATCAATGATCAGAATTTGTTTGGTTGCCATGCGTCCTGTCTCCTCCTCGATCAAGCGTGATGCGGTTTAGCAGGTCTACCACCTGCCGTTCAAACTCTTGGGGCGCAACCCGTCCTTTGGTCAGAAACAGGGTTTGTCCTAGTTTTAAGCGATCGCGATCCTGTTCACTTAAGTCATGGGCTGTGTAAACAACCATCGGCACTTGGCAAAGATGGTTATGTTGGCGTAACCAGTCCACAACCCCAAATCCATTTTGCTCTGGTAATCCCAAGTCGAGTACCAGCAGATCTGGAACGATTTGTTGACTCAACTGGATGGCTTCTCGACCCGTAGACGCATGGAAAGCTTGAATCCCATGACGAGAAAAGACTGCCAGCAATACCTGCGCCAGGTCTAAATCATCTTCGACCACCAGAACTCTGATCACTTGATGACTCTTGGCTAATGCTCGTTCTAGCGCCTGAGCCAGCAACCGCTGATTGGGTGGTTTCACAATCCAATCGCTAATATCAGACGGGGGTGCCCTGCGGGCATCTGGCAACAGCCCACTCAGAATGATGACGGGTATACCTTGCGTAGCGGGCTGTTGCTTTAGCTGTGCCAGGGTTTCCCAGCCATCCATACCGGGCATCATCAGATTGAGCAGAATCACATCCGGTAGATGCAGAGCAGAGAGTTCTACAGCCTGTTCTCCAGAGTCTGCGGTTAGTACACGGTATTGTTGCCGTTCCAGCATTGCCTGAACAATACCGCGGACAAAGTCATCGTCGTCGCAGACCAGAATAAGAGGGGTGTGGGAGGTGGGATAGGGGGGCAGGTTGGGGGAAGGGGATGTTGTGGGGTGGGGGGTGTCAGGCTTCTGAGCAGATTCCAGAACGGGGAGGCTGAAAAAGAAGGTGCTGCCCTCACCAGGGGAGCTTTCAGCCCAGATCTGACCACCGTGATGCTGCAAAATCGTGCGGCAGATGGCTAACCCTAAGCCGGTTCCTCCTTTCTGGCGCGAGTCTGAGGCATCCACCTGTTGGAATCGCCCAAAAATAGATTCCAGCTTATCGGGGGGGATGCCCCGTCCCTGATCTGTGACTTTGAACAAGACGTAGGGTAGCGAGGCAGGATCGGGGGGAGGGGGGGACGCCGCTTCACCTTCCTGATTTCCAATTCCCGATGCCTGACTCCCCAGTTCTGCACTTAACCAGATGGTGCTGCCTGGGGGTGAAAATTTAATCGCATTGCTGAGTAAATTGGTCAGAACTTGGATAATCCGGTCAGGGTCAGCCCATACAGAAACCGAGAGGGGCGAAATATGGAATCTCACCCCTGCCTGGTTCGCTATATCCTGTAAGGCTTCAGCAGACTGTCCCAGTAATTCGCTAACATCGCAGGCTTGGGGTGTGATGGCAACTTTGCCAGATTCAATCCGTTCAATATCTAAAATGTCGTTAATTAGCCGAACCAGGCGATCGGTACTGCTGGCAGCAATGTTTAACATACGCTGGGCATCGTCTGGCTGGGATTGCAATACTCCATTTGCCAGAAGATCTAAGGCACCGGAGATGGAGGTCAAGGGGGTGCGCAGTTCATGGCTGACGACTGACACAAATTCATCCTTGAGCCGTTCAATTTCCCGGCGATCGCTAATATCCTTCATAAAGCAGTAGTGACCGATAAATTGTTGCTGCTGGTTATATGCCTTCACCATCACCACTTGCTTATCAAAAACAGACCCATCTTTGCGTAAAGCCCTGGCTTCAATTTCCACCCGATTGGTTTTTAGCATTCGTTGATAGGCAGCGATCAAAATCTCCCGGTCTTCGGGATGCAGGATCTGTTGCCATTTGACTCCAAGCAGTTCGTCGGGTTGATACCCCACCATCCTGGCATAGGCAGGATTGACCTTGATGTAGCGCCCTTCCAGATCAATTTGGGCAATGCCTTCGACGGCACTTTCCAGTGCCGCACTCATCATCCGGAGTTCTTCCTGGGAGCGAGCAAGCTCCTGTCGCCGATGAATTTCCTGTTCTAGAAGTTGAGCCTGGGCAAGGGCAATGCCGATCTGGTCTGCCAGTTGTTGTAACAAACTAGTTTCATCGGTTGTCCACTGGCGTGGTTGGGAGCACTGGTGGGCAATCAATAATCCCCAAAGCTGGTCTCGAATAAAGATAGGAACGACTAAATTGGCTTTGACACAAAGCTGTTGTAAAAATTCGATGTAGCAGGGTTGGGTGTTGCTCTGTGCAATATTGGTAATCGCTCCAATTCTTCCCTGGCGATATTGTTCCAGGTATCCTTTCTGAAAACAGGGGTCAATAAAGTTTTGTCCCAGGGTCACTGGAAAACCGGGAACACAAGCTTCTTGTACAACATTTCCTGAACCATCGGGGTAAAGCTGAAATAGTAAAACCCGATCAGCATGGAGAAACCGCTGCACTTCAGTCACCGTCGTTTGCAAAATTTGTTCGAGCTTTAGCGATTGGCGGATCTTGAGTGATATTTCGGCAAAGAGTTGCGATCGCTGGTTTTGTCGTTGTAATTCTGCCTGGGCACGTTGGCGATCGGCTTCAGCCAGTTTCCGTTGGGTAATGTTGCGGAAATAGACTGATAACCCCTCCTGAGATGGGTAAGCATGGACTTCAGACCAGTGATTAAGCGGTGGGTAAAATGCCTCAAATTCAACACTCACCTGCTCTGCTACGGTTTTGTGATATCCCTGGTAGAACGGTGAATTGATAGCCTCCGGAAACTCATCCCAGATCACTTTGCCCAGTAACTCCTGCCGTTGCCGCTGGAGCATTAGTTCAGCGTGTTGGTTCAGGTAGGTAAATCGCCACTGATGATCCAGGGCAAAAAAAGCATCCGTGATGCTTTCCAAAATGATGCTAGCCCGGTTTCGAGCCACTTCAGTTTCTGCTTGCGCTGCTCGTTCCCGTACTGCCTGTTCCTGAATTTGACGGGTGAGCTTTTGCAGCCTGAGATGGGTTTTAACGCGAACCAGGACTTCTTCCTGCTGAAACGGCTTCGTGATATAGTCCACGGCACCCAGATTGAAGCCTTTGACCTTATCAACGGTTTCCGTCAGGGCGGTCATAAACATAATGGGAATCTCTGCCGTTGTCTCCTCTGCTTTCAACCGACGACAGGTTTCAAATCCATCCAGACCGGGCATTAGAATGTCCAGCAATATGAGGTCGGGGAGGGCATACTTTGCCCGCTCAATGGCGCTCTCCCCATCCTCTGCAATCAAAATTCGGAAGCCAAAACTGGATAAAAATTCAAACAAAACTTCTAAGTTGGTGGGCAGGTCATCCACAATCAGGATGACCGCTTGTTCGGCTGAATTTTCAATTTGTGAACTATTCATCCCCAATCCTCCCCCCAGCCATTTTGTTGTAGTGGGCAGTCAGGGTAGAAGCCATCGTTCTAACGAGTTGTTTACCCACCCACAATGCGATCGCCCCCTGCTGTTTTTGCCTGGTTGAGTGCACCATCGGCAGCCCGATAAAGTGCCTGGAGGTTAGTGTTTTCCGCATCGCTAGTGACCACTCCAACACTGCAAGTCACCCAAAATGACCTGGCTTGAGGGCCTGTAAATTCTATCTGACGTACTCTATTTAGAACCTCAGACAATCGCTCCCTGCCCTCTTCTTTTGTCATCCCAACCATGCCAATGACAAATTCCGTCCCTCCCCAGCGACCCACTAAATCTTCACTGTGGAATGTTTGCCGTAGTAATTTGCCAATATGATACAAAACTTGATCTCCTGCCGCGTGTCCGTATTGATGATTCACCTGCCGCAGATCGTCGAGATCCAAAATGGCGAAACAAAATGGCTGCTGGTGCTGGCTACTCCATTGGAGTAAGCGGGTCATTTCCTGCGTAGAGTGGCGACGATTGGCAACTTCAGTTAAGGCATCGGTTTCTGCCAGGCTGCGCAACAGCCGCGATCGCTCTAACCGATTCAAGATTCGAGTCACCAGTTCTGGCCCAACCACTGGTTTGGTCACAAAATCATCTGCCCCAGCCGTGAACACGCGATGCATGGTTTCCGCATCCGTATGGGCGGTGAGAAACAGAATGGGTAGCCCGCTCCATTGGGAGTCATGACGCACGACCCGACACAGTTCAATGCCGCTAATATGGGGCATTTCCACATCCAGTACCAATAAGTCGGGAGCCGTCACCTTTAGCACGTCTAGAAAGCGGAGGGGATTGTCCAGGGTGGTCACCTTCATACCCCAGGGTTCTAATAAACGCTGTAAGGCGGCAAGTACTTGCGGATCATCATCCACGACCATCACTCGTGTCTCAGCCGTGCGATTATGCTGAAGCACCTGGCTAACCGCTTCAAGAGCCTGAATCGGTGTCACCGGAGTCTGTAAAACTTGTCGCCCCCCCAAACGCATGATTTTAACTCGCTCAATCACCTGATCTTGGGCAGTCAAAACGATCACAGGGACGGGGGGAGTCGATCTGCTCAGGTGTGCCAGCAAGGTTAGGGCATCCTCAGAAGCGAGGGAGGCGCTAACCTGCTTCTGATGGCGCACGGGAAGGTCTAGCAGTACTGCATCTGGTCGATGGCTGGCAAGCTGCTTTTTCGCGATCGCAGGCGTGGCGGCAATGTGCGATCGCAACCCTCGACTCGCTGCCTCGGCTGCCAGAGCAGTCGCCATCGTTGGATCGGCATGAACAATGAGTAACTGGGCATACTCATCCGCCGTTTTCTCAGGCGACAACCAAACGGAAGCATCCCCATTCATTTGCTGCAACTCTCGGCGCAGCCCAGCTACCAATTGCGATAGATGGTGCTTTTGGGTCTGAGTCAGAGAACCATCCTGGGTAAAAAGAGGCTCTATTTCACGGGCAATCTGGGATCCCTCATCGGAGCCAAACATGCCCAGTGAACCTGCCAGTCGATGCGCCTCCTGTTCTGCCTGCTGTCTCAGATTCTCATCCAGTTGGTTTTGCAAGAGTAGGGTGGTTGCTTGCTCAACCAGGGTGACGCGACGGTTCAGGCTCTCCTTTGCCTGCTCCCAAACCTTGTTAGCGGTTGTCCTCGTCTGATGTGAAACTTGGGTTGGCTGGGGTTTTGCCCCATCGGGCAAGGTGATGATCGGTAAGCGGGGTTGGATATTTTCCCGATCGCCGCGTTTCCGTTTTCCAGTATCCGGCTCCTCTTTGGGGTTCCTTTCCTCTCCTGGTTTAAGGCGGTATCCAATCCCGTAGATGGTTTCAAGTGGATCGTCTGCAATCCCTGCCGCTTTCAGCTTCTGGCGCAATCCTTTGACGTGAGAACGAACCGTTTCATCCGTTGGGCTTTCTTCAAATGACCACAGGTGATTAATCAAGGCGCTACAGCTAAAAATTCGGTGATGATTGCGTAGAAATAGTTCTAGCAATCCATATTCCTTAGGAGTCAAATGTAAGAGTTGACCGTTGCACATCACTTCGCAAGTACTGGGGTCAAGCTGTAAATTTCTCCACTCCAGCAGTGGCGGAGCCGATCCTCCCCGGCGCAATAATGCCCGAATTCGAGCCAGTAGTTCTTGTAAATCAAATGGCTTTGTCACGTAATCGTCAGCACCCGCATCTAATCCCATGACTCGGCTAGTGCTGGTATCCTGGGCTGTGAGTAAGATAATAGGGGTCTGACTCCCTTGCGCCCTTAGTCTCTGGCAGAGATGAATCCCGTTCAGCCTGGGGAGAACGACATCTAACAGAATCAGGTCATAGGTATATGCCTCTGCCAGTTCTGCTCCTACCTGACCATCGGTGGCTATATCAACGGTGTAGCGTTGATCTGCCATTGCTTTTGCCAGTGAGTTGGCAATGAGTTCATCATCTTCAATGAGGAGTATTCTCATGGGTAGTGATGGCTTTGAACGTCTCTTGGTCAGATGGGGTAGGGGTTTAGGTGGTAGGCGCTAAATTAAACCGCTAATTGCCCAAAAACTAACAACTAAAAACCGCCTACCCAATAGGGGGCTACTATGTTTAGCCTAGCTTGGGTAGGGGATCAATGAGTTATGGGTAGTTGAAATTTTGCTAGGCGGGCGATCGCTCCTATTCCCGCTTTAATCCTTCCTGAGAATGTAGGGCATATCCAACCTTATCATTCAGTCAATTCGCCAAACTGGGACTTGTAACGCTCTACCAGCGCTTCTAAACCTTCTGCCCGCTGGCGCTCCTGCTCTGCCCGCTGGCGCTCCTGTTCTGCCCGCTGGCGCTCCTGCTCTGCCTGTTGTTCGGCTTCTGCCCGTCGCTGGGTTTCTGCTTGTAGGGTTGCGGCTAATTCATCGGGCAGCAACAGCTTTTCACCCGTATCCTCCCGGTAGAAGGCAATGAGCTTATTCTCGATTTCCAAACGTAACTTCAGAACAAGGCTACGGCGTTCTGAAATGGGAACATAAGTGCCATTCTGCAACTGATATCCCTGCAACTGCCCCTCTAACCATTCCCCTTTGGGATCAAACAGCCAGTACTCCTGCACCTCTAGCTGTTCATAAAGCCCTTTTTTGAACCCTGTATCCTGGTCCTTTGTCCCTCGTGAAGTCATTTCAAAGATGACTCTGGGTACCTGACCTTCTTCCCAAAGTTTGTAGTTGTCTCGTCCACCCGGTGCCACATCAAAAATGACCATCACATCGGGAGCCACCCGTAATTTTGGAAAGCCCTGAGCATAGTAAAAAAACTGATTACCTAAAACCGTTGCCTGTTGCTCTTTGAGGTATTGCCGTAAAACTTCCAGTGTGGTCAGCAAGACATAGAGATGATCGTAAGTCTCTGCCACGGGTTCACCATCGCTACTGGGGTAAACAACTTGAGACGGAGGATTGGTAATGGCTGTCATGAGTTTGTCACCCCCTAGCAGCGCAACTTCCTGGTGTCAATAGTTTAACAACTTTCGCGGTAGCCATTACGGTTCCGCTCTAATCTGGAAATTTCCTCAACCTCATTGGGGTAGTTTCTCTCTGCCTGCCCCAACGGTTTCTGGTTGCCTAAGGTGATTTATGGAAAACAAATTATCAACGTAGGATGGGCAAAGCCATGCATGACCCTCTTCCACTCATTCTTGCAATAGGCAAAGGTCTTCCTGTGCCCATCCTACGACTAAAGTGCCTCAAAGAGTTGCCTGAAGCTGATCCAGCAAGCCTTCGACGTACTTCAATGCCGCATGGATGGTTGCAGGATTTTCCAGATCGACATCTACATACTTGCGCAGAGCGTCTACCTGATCCATACTGCCGCCTGCCGCTAGCAGTTCCATATAACCCGGAATGAAGTCTTTACCCACTTGTAGATATTTTTGATAGCAGGCGAGGCTGACGATATTGGAAGCGGTGTACTGGTAGCAGTAGTAAGGCTTGAAGTAAATGTGACCAATCCGTGCCCAGTCGTACTGGTGCTCTGGTAAGACCTCAACGGCATTACCACACAGTTCGCGGTAGAGGGACTGCCACTGTTCGTTGACAAAACTGTGGTCAAAACTACCCTGAACCGCCCGATCATGGACTGCCAGTTCCAAACGACTAATCGTACTCTGCCGGAACAGCAGATTAAGCTGATCTTCTAACTGGCGCGTCAGGAGCGATTGCTTCAAAGCGGGATCATTGGCTGTTTTCAGCAGGTAGTCCAATAACAACAACTCATTAAAGGTGGAGGCAATTTCTGCCAGCACCATTGGTGGGTTGCTGTTGAGATAGGTCTGGCGATCGCCAATCCAGGCAAAGTGCAGCCCATGCCCCATTTCATGCGCCAGCGTGAACAGGGAGTTATAGTCCTCGGTATAGGACAGGAGCAGGTAGCTGTGTTTACCGTAAGTGTAGGAGCAGAAAGCCCCGCCCCGCTTGCCTGGACGCACTTTTGCATCAACCCAGTTTTTCAGGAAAAATTCCTCTGCTCGGCGAGAGTAGTTCGGGTCGAATTGATCCAGGGCTGCCAGCAGGGTTTCAACCCCGGCTTTATAGGAGATCGGGGTTTGGCTTTCGGTTGTCCAGGGCGCGTACACATCGCAAGTGCGGATTTGTTGCCCCAGGGTATTGCCTTTGAGGGTGTAGTAACGCTGCCAGAGGTCGAAGCGATCGCGGGTTCCCTCCATAATTGCTCGAAACACTGGCTCTGAAACCTCATCGGCTAATAGCTGTTTGTCCAGGGTTGAACCATACCCCCGCATCTGGTTTTCCAGCCGATGATCCTGGGTAACCGTGTTAAGGATGTAGGCATAGAGCGAGTTGTGCTGCTTCATCACCTGGCGGATAGAGGCATAGGCGTTATAGCGCACCTCTGGACTGGGATGAAACGCCAGCGCACCCAGTTCTGCTTCTGTGCTGGCAGATTTCCCCTCTGGAGTGGTAACAGGTTCGTACTCCTGTTCCCCCAGATGCACCGATCGCAATTGAATAAATGCCTGTCTCCCGGTCAAATTACCCTGGTTACGGGTCTGCTCTACTTCCTCAGACAGCGTATAGGGACGAAACTTGCCAATCTGATGTAGATAGTGGCGGTAGGTTTGTAGTCCAGGGTCAGATTCAAGTTTGGCAAAGGCAGTTTCATCCAGTTCTTTTAATTCCAGATCAAAGAATAGAAGCTGGTTTTCTACGACCGTCAGCACTTCCATCACCTTGTCAAGGTACTGCTTCGCTTCGGTGTTGCGCGTATCTGCCGAAAATACCAGGGATGGAAAAGCATAGAGGTAGCCAGTTTTTTCTGCGATCGCTTCCAGGTGTTTCAAGCAATCCCCAATTTGCTCAGGCGACAACTCCCGTACTCTGCCTCGATAGAACTGTCGAAACTCGTTTGCCTCTGTCTGCAAAGCCTCCAGATCTCTAGCAAGCTGCGGGTCATCAAAATCCTGGTAAAGGTCAGACAGATTCCATTCCTGTGGACTGTCCAGTTGAGCCAGGTTAGCAACATCAAAAGTGGACTGCACCAAGGTAAAACTCCTTCGCAATGAAGTGACGATTGATATGGGTTATTTCTATCTTAAACGAAATCATTCCGACTTCGCCCGTTTCTTTCGACTGCCACCATTTTCCAGACTCGATATGGTCGGCGTGCATGTTCCCAGATCACCACATCATCCGTATTGATCAGTCCTAATGTCTTGACATGCTCCGAATCCGGATACAGTATCGATAACGCTGTGAATAATTCGGTCTGATAAGTTCTCATCCAATAGAAGTTTCACAGCGATGCTACAAATATCTTTTTCTCGCGATCTGCTGCAAACGCAAGACAAGCTTTGATGTCTTCGGAAGTGAGTTCAGAAAAGTCTTCAAGAATTTCCGCGTCGGTCATCCCACCTGCCAAATATTCTAAAATATCGTACACTGTGATTCGCATTCCCCGAATACACGGCTTGCCGCTGCGCTTTCCAGGTTCAATAGTGATGATGTGTTGGTAGTCCATAAATTGGCATGAGAGGGAATTGTTGTTTACATTAGACTTGTTGCGGAATAAGGGAATAATCGAAAGGACTTCATCGAGTATGAGCCAGCATGATCAACCTCCATCGTGCGTTGAATAACGACCGTCTGCTGCGTGCTCTGACAGGTCTAAATCGGCAAGCCTTTGATGAGCTATTGCCTGTTTTTACGGCTGCATGGCAAGCGCAGATACAAGCACAGGTACGACAACGTGCTCCTGGTGGAGGTCAAGCAGACAAAGCTCGATTGTCGAGTATGTCAGAGAAACTGTTCTACATCCTGTTCTACTTCAAGTGCTATCCCACCTTTGATGTGGCGGGAATTCTGTTTGACTTTGACCGCAGCCAAGCTCATCGCTGGATGCACCGACTGCAACCGATACTTGAAGCGGCTCTGGGGCAAAAGATGGTGCTGCCGGAACGAAAACTCGAAGGTATTGAGCAGTTCTTGCAACGCTACCCGG
>NZ_JBXBCF010000104.1:0-35571 GCF_056784235.1 Kovacikia sp. CALU 1929 | reverse complement strand
CGACAAAATAGGGGGTGCGATTGCGAAACTGATGCACCAAAATATTGCAACGTTTGATGCCACTAATCTGATGCTCAATTTCAACTCGTTCTTGGGCAATCTCTCGATTCCGTTGTTTGTCAGCCTCACTCAGCGATTGGTCGCGCGGCTTTTTCTTCGGTTGCCGAATCGTCACCCCAGGGGGAGCAAACCGCTGAAATCCGGTATCTTGCCATAAGGTACTGCCTTCTGGAAACAGGTACTCCTCTCCATCACAAATCGCTTTGTCATGCACCCTGCCGCAATAGGTGTCACTCAAAAACACCACCTTGCCGCTCCGTTCACTGATGACATTATTTGTGACGCTGTGACGCTTTTTTCTGCCACTGTAATAATTCTCCTGCTGGTCAGGGTCTTTGGGGCGATTGATGGGGCGCTGGGTCCCATCAATCAGAAACTCTAAACTCGGACACTCGCTCAAAACAGCTTCTAGTCGCGCTGGATTTCGCTCGGGTAACTGCTTCTCATAGCCCAGCGCTTGATTCAGGATTCGACTCAGTTTGTGAATCCATTCGCACGCTTGAGTTGCCCAAGTCCAAACAAAAATCCTTGCACCACTTGGGTGGGATACAGTCGGAAGTACACCAGGATGAATAACAGTTTGTCCGCACTGCTGGATAGTTCAGCATGCCGTCCTCCCCCGTAGCGACGGGCACGGGGTTTTTGAACATATTCTTGCTCAATGTATGCTTGCCAAGCCACCTCAAAGCTCTTGAGTAACGTCTCAAACTCTGACTGATTCAGTCCCGTTAAGCTTGGCAAAACAGAGGATTTGCCTTCAACTTTGCGGTAGTTGAGCATCGGTATTGCGGGGATTCAGATTCATCCCTCAGATTACCTTATTTCCGTTCAAGTCTAGTCTTAAGTCAGTGCTATTGATTTTTAGATAAGTAACCTACCATCGTATTGATAGATTGTTTGATTTCTTGAACATTTTCTTGATGTCTGGCTACTTCTTGAAATGATGCTAATCTGGTTAATCCTCTAATTTTTTAAGCGCCTCCGGTTTATGGGCAGCTTCTTTGCCTGATTGGGCGCTTTTGACCAGATATTCTGGATTATCCTGAGACGCAGCAACATGATGTTTTTTAATGTCAGTTGGCTCAGTTAGCTTCTTTTCAACTTCTCCTTCAGTTTTGCCTTGAGAAGTTTTCCACTCGACGCGATCGCCTTTTTTGAATTCTTGGGACATGGGAATAAATGAGGGGTGAGGGGGCAGGGGATGGGGTAAATTCAGGGAGCGATCGCCTTTTTTGATTGCAAGCGATCGCTCTGGTTGTGGGTGTTATGACGGTAAGGGTTAGGACAAATAGCAAAGGTAGAATCCGGTCACAACGTTCCTTTCTCTGCTAATACTTAACACCTAACACCTAACACCTCCTACAAAGCTTAAACTCCTTGCCGAGCAGATACCGTGGGATCCACACCCATCGGCGATACAATATCGCGGAAGAATGTAATTTGAGTTTCAAACTCTAGCCCTTGAATCCGTCCAAACAGAGTTTCTGCTTCAGCAGATAGCTGGTAATCAGATGGCATCGGAATGATTTCTCCACTATCCATGCCCTGTGCCAACCGATACCAGAACAGGAGCTTGGTGGTGTCGCTTAGCGCCCCATACTCACGGGTGATTTGAGTTTCTTTGTTCTGAATCAAATCCCGCTGAAGCTGTAACTGGTCTTCAAAAGATAGTTCCTTCGTCTGGTTGAACACTCCTTCAGCGATTTCTGGAGAAACCGTGCTGGCTCCTGGTGCAGCAGGAGTGACGGATTTACCCATTTCTTTATAGATGAAGTAGAACAGCGCAAGCTGTTGATCCACATCCAGTGTTTGAAACGCTTTCACCAGTTCAGGCGCGACATTTGATGTTGTATAAGTCATAAAAAACCTCTGACTAATCTCCTTTGCAATGTAACGAAGTATTTCTATGGGGGAACCTCACGGGAGGGGGAGTTTGCTTCTCTCACTACAGATGGAGGTAAGTCCCTTCATCTTTATCAACATGGGATCAGGGCGAATAGGAAATTAACATATGACCAATACAGTGAAACAACAAATAGAGGGTCGGCTGGCAGGGAAGGTAGCCATTGTTACAGGTGCCGGAACTGGAATTGGCGAAGCGATCGCCCATAAATTTGCCAGGCAAGGTGCCAGGGTTGTGGTGAATGGATTACCCGATGATCCGGTTGAAGCGGTAGCGGAGTCGATTCGCAAGTTTGGCGGAACTGCAATCGCCTATGCAGGCGACATTTCTAATGAAGTGTATGCCCAAGCCTGTGTGAAAGCGGCGATCGATGCCTATGGCAAATTAGATGTTCTAGTTAACAATGCGGGTGTCTTTTTAACCAATGCCGAAATAGATCAATATCCAATCGAAGATTTCGATCGCACGATTCAAATGAATCTTCGCTCGGCATTTTTGATGACCAGGTTTGCAATTCCTTACCTACAAAAAACCAATGGCAACATTGTCTCAGCCGGTTCTGAAGCCGGGTTTAATGGATTGGCACAAAATACCCCCTATGGCGGCACTAAAGCCTGGATGCACTCATTCATGATGGGGGTTGCAGTCGAACAGGCAAAGTATGGGATTCGGGCGAATTGTGTATGTCCAGGAGCCATTGATACGGCATGGACCCATAAGGAAACAGGTCCGATGGACAAGCAAATGGAAACCATGCTAATCCAGGCAACTCCAATGGCACGGCGCGGCACCCCAGAAGAGATTGCCAATGTTTACGCATTCCTGGCTTCCGATGAGGCAAGCTATGTCACTGGAGCGCTATGGCTGGTAGATGGGGGTGTCACTCCAGCGAAAGGTCCGGTGGGTAAACAAACCCCATTCTGGAAGCGAATGGAACCCGATGGGGAATTGCGTTTAGAACACTCTCAAGAAGGACTGGCAAATAAGGAAACCCATCGAATTAAATAAAGAGTAAATTAGATCCCCGGCTTTTTCCAAAAAGCCGGGGATCTTAACTGTGTTTGAGTAGCACTCATCAATCTGGATAAAACCATGCAACTGAAACAAAAAGTCGCGTTGATTACGGGCACAGGTTCAGGAATTGGTCGAGCAACAGCATTGCTATTGGCAAAGGAAGGAGCCAAAATTGGGGCGATCGATCGCAATCCAGAAGAGAACCGTGACATTGTTGAAACGATTCAGCAAAGTGGAGGTGAAGTAGTAGGTGCGATCGCTGACATTGCCCAACCTGAACAAATGCAGCAGGCAATTCAAAAGATTGGGTCGCAATTGGGTCGAATTGATATTGTGTTTGCCAACGCCGGTATCAATGGAGTTTGGGCACCGATTGAAGAACTGACTCCAGAGGAATGGGACCAAACGATTACAGTGAATCTGAAGGGAACATTTTTGACGGTTAAATATGCAGTGCCTTACCTAAAACAGCAGGGAGGATCGGTGATTATTACTTCCTCTGTAAATGGCACGCGAATTTTCAGCAATACTGGAGCAACCGCCTATTCCTGTTCCAAGGCGGCGCAGGTGGCGTTTACAAAGATGATCGCTTTAGAATTAGCAGAGCATCGCATCCGAGTGAATGTCATTTGTCCGGGAGCAATCGAAACTGACATTAACGAAAATACTCAGCAACGCAACCTGGACACCGTAAAAGAACCGGTTGAATTTCCCGAAGGGCGCATTCCCTTAACCGATGGGAAATCTGGAACCTCGGAACAGGTTGCTCAATTAGTGCTCTTTCTAGCTTCGGATGCTTCCAGTCATATCTCAGGAACAGAAATTTGGATTGATGGTGCCGAGTCGCTACTGCAAGGATAATTCGACATGCCGCAATACTTTGGAAAACTGCCAAAAACCGCCCAAGCCTGGACAACTTTAGAGGCGGTGCAATCGTTTGAACTGACCGACCGGGGCATTTGCTGTTACTGCACAGGCTCAAAGTTATTGGTAACGGTGTTAGCACCAAATCTGATTCGGGTTCGGCTTGCACCCAGTGGAGAACTGTTTCCCCGGCGATCATGGGCAGTGAACCGCGATGATGGGGAGTGGGATGAGGTTGAGTTTGAGGTGGAAGAGCGGGAAGCCGCGATCGCCCTTAAAACCGCACAAGTGACCGTTCAAATCAGCCGCAATCCCTGCCGCATTGCCTGTTTTGATGGGCAGGGGCAGATGTTTGCCAAAGACACCGATTTGGGCATGGGCTGGTCAGCCAGCGGCATTTCAGCCTGGAAGCAGATTGAGGCAAATGAACACTTCTACGGCTTTGGGGAACGCAGTGGATTGCTGGACAAGCTGGCAGAAATTAAAACCAACTGGACAGTTGATTCGCTGGATTACACCTCGTTAACGGATGAGATGTATCAGGCAATCCCATTTTTTATCGGTTTACGCCCTGGATTGAGTTACGGCATTTTTCTCAATTCCACCTTCTGGAGCCGGTTTGACCTGGGTGCCACCCAACCCGGTATCTGGCAAATGCACACTCGCGGACCCGAACTGGACTACTACATCATCTACGGTCCCCAGCCAGCCCAAATCGTGGAAACCTATACGGCATTGACTGGACGAATGCCCCTGCCACCCAAGTGGTCCCTGGGCTACCATCAGTGTCGCTGGAGTTATGAGTCTGAGGCGATCGTCCAGGAACTGGCGCAGGAATTTCGCCAGCGCCGCATTCCCTGTGATGTGATTCATTTCGACATCGATTACATGCAGGGATACCGGGTGTTTACCTGGAGTCGCAAACGATTTCCCGATCCAAAAGGGTTAATTTCAAATCTGAAAGAAAATGGATTCCACACGGTAGCGATTGTCGATCCGGGGGTGAAATACGAACCGGAAGCTGACTACGCCATCTTTGATCAGGGATTAGAAAATGACTATTTTGTGCGCAATGCCGATGGCGAGTTGTTTCATGGGTATGTATGGCCGGAAAAAGCCGTTTTCCCCGACTTTTTGCGTCCCGAAGTCCGGGAATGGTGGAGTGGAAACCATACAGCCCTGACGGATGCAGGGGTGGCAGGCATCTGGAATGACATGAACGAGCCTGCCCTGGACGATCGCCCCTTTGGAGAGTACGGCAACAAAATCTGGTTCCCAATGGATGCACCCCAGGGTCCCCCCGGTGAGCAAACCACCCACGCCGAAGCCCATAACCTATATGGATTAAATATGGCGCGCTCTTCCTATGAGGCGCTGAAACAGTTGCGACCGGGTGAGCGATCGTTTGTGCTGACCCGATCGGGGTTTGCTGGGGTGCAGCGCTGGTCATCGGTGTGGATGGGGGACAACCAATCCCTCTGGGATCAGTTGGAAATGTCGTTGCCCATGCTGTGCAATATGGGTCTATCAGGGGTGCCCTTTGTCGGCTGTGATATTGGCGGGTTTGCCGGAAACGCTACCGCTGAAATGTTTGCCCGCTGGATGCAGGTGGGAATGCTGTATCCTTTGATGCGCAGTCACTCTGCCTTCCATACTGCCCAGCATGAACCCTGGGTGTTTGGCGATCGCATCGAAGCCATCTGCCGGGAATATATTGAACTGCGTTACCGCTTATTACCCTACATTTACAGCCTGTTTTGGGAAGCGGCAACCACTGGGGCACCGATTCTGCGCCCGCTGCTGTACCACTACCCTGATGATTCTCAGACCTACGCTCTACACGACCAGGTATTTTTGGGTCCGTCTATCATGGCAGCTCCCATCTACCATCCGGGAACAGAACACCGGGCGGTGTATCTGCCAGCAGGAACCTGGTATGACTGGTGGAGCAACGAACGGTTTGAAGGACCCATCCATATCCTGGCACACGCTCCCTTAGAACGAATGCCGATGTATATCAAGGCGGGAGCGGTGATCCCCATGCAGCCGGTGGTGCAGTATGTGGATGAGCATCCTATCGCTGAAATGACCTTAAAAGTTGCCCCCGGTGCAGGCGAGTGGACCCTGTATGAAGATGATGGTCGCAGTTTCGATTATCAAACTGGAGCTTGGGCAACCACCACTTATCGGGTGCATCAGGAAGGTCAGGATGTCGTGGTGGAAGTTGCCAAACGTGAAGGATCATGGACTGCGCCAGAACGGAATGTCATAGTGGAATTGGTACAAAGTTCGGCGCAAGCTTTGAATGTAATCTCAAGACTTTAGGAGATTTCCGATAAAGACTATACCTACAGCAGTTTTTAGACGAGTGCCACACAATGAATGCTGTTGTATTAAGGCACAACCAACGTTCTGTGTGGCAGACACAAATGAAAATTGCTGTAAGCCAGCGTAGGATGGGCAAAGCGTGCGTGCCATCACCGAACGTTGAAGCGGATGGGCACGGGTAAAGCCCCCTTTGCCCATCCTACAATGATTGGGTGGTTTTCCCCTGGAAATCGCCTTAATCATCAAAGGAACAAAGCAATCAGACAAACATCCCCGACTTCTCTAGAGAAGTCGGGGATTTAAGGAACTGAATCTAAGGAGAGTCTGCGATCAATGCTTAACCAAGGCTTAGATGATGCCTGAACCTTTACCGCGCTTATCTTCAGTTTCTGTTAACAACCCACTTTCATCATTGTCATTAATGTCTTGTAGTTCACTTTCCCGTGCTGCTTTTTCAGCTTCCTTGATCTGGGCGCGATCGCCAGGAACCTCATAGTACATTTCAGGTTCAACGGCATAATTGTCAATCAACCCTTCTTTATCAACGGTATAGCCACCCGTGGTATCCAGATCAGATTCAGAATCGGGCACTTGTTTGTAACCTTCGCCTTCGCGCTCTTTACGGGCAGCAGTCTCGGCAGGCACAATACCGCGATCGTAGGTGTCGCTTTGGACTTGATCAGAACTCATAACTTACTCCTAAAACGAAATTTATTTAACCGAATCAACCAGAAACCAAACAATCACTTATCGACATCTGGAACAATATCAGGACGCGCTTTATCTTCCCAACCCAGGGGTCGCTTTGAATTGTACCAGGCAATAGAACCCAGACCAGCCGCCGCAATGAACCCAACTACCAGAGCCATTCCCAGGCTAATAGCAGGAGTTTTGTGAACAGTCGCAACATCCGCTGCGAAATAAAAGATGGTATTCAGCATGACTGTTGCCTCAATCAGAAAAGTCAATATGGAACAGAGCAGAGGAAGATGAACCGTTACTGAAAGTTATGTCAGCGATTCATCAATTTGCTACTACAAAATTTAGACTTATCGTGGCACTGAAGCATCCACCTACAGAGACAATCAACTGCGATGTTTTGTATGTCTCAATGTAGAGAGTCTTTATCTGGCAAGCCTTTTGGGTTATACCACTTTGCTTTCGGTTTCTGTTTAGTAGCGGCTCAGACACCTTCCCATGCACAAGAATCTACCCAAAGATGCGTTTTAGAATCCCATAGGCTCTTCTTTAGGGAGACAAAGTCTTCTACTATGCGAAGTAGGTTAGTGGTAGCGAGTATTTGATCAGGCATGAAAGGGTGGAGCGCAGACTAGGCATGAATACTGGTTCACTTAAATCACTTAAAATTGATTCACTTACACATCCTTCACTTAAACATGATCCACTTGAGAAAGTAGAGCTGATTAAAGTACGGACGGATGCCGCCACTACCGATGAAGCAAAACTGTTTAAGGATACATCTGCGATCGCAGAGTCTTTTCTGATCCTGTTTTTCGGTTTCTTCATTCTATGTACTATTACCATTTCGTTTGCTAAAGGACTTTCCAAAAAGTTAGAAAGAAAGGATTTCGCAACCCAATCCATTAAAATCCCCTGCTCGAAGTGCCACTTTTTTAGTACAAACGCCCATCTGAGATGTGCTGTACATCCCACCACCACCATGACTGAACAGGCATCTCACTGCCCTGATTTCACTCCCCGCAACAGATGACGGTGTTATTCTGCCTCTAGACCATCATCCTCAATAACATTTACCAAACGGGCAAGGGACCGAAGAGGTTAAGGACAGTATGCAGATTGTATTGCACGAGGTTTTGCCCCGATGGAACCACTCCGTCAAGCCACAGTTTTTATCAGAAATAGAAGTTATTTAATCTGCAATTCTTAGTAATGAATTAGTAATGAAAAGGAACGATCAGTAGTGGCAGCAATCCCAGAACCAGCCATACCCAAATCCAGGACTGGGTTTGCTGAGGGGCTTCGGGACTGGATAGAAGGACTTCAATCCGCTCTTCCAAACGGGTTTGGGGTGTAGCACTACTAAACGCCGCACAGATCGTTTCAGAGTAGAGTTCTGGAGCGCTAACCATCTGAAGCAAAGACTCTGCCAGCAGGAGAGTATCCACTCGTTGAGATGCCCAACAGTCTGCTCGATGTTCCCGTAGCAACAACAGTTCTTGCCAGAGAATTTTGGTTTGGGGTAGCCAGCAAGTAAGTCTACGCAACCAGCCCAGCCAGAAAAACCAGAAAGTATCTCGATAGTGATGATGAGCCTGCTCATGGGTCAGGACTGCTTCTAAGTGGTCTGCATCAAATGTATCGATTAAACCCTGACTGACCAGCAGTTCTGACTGCCAGAAACCAATACGGGCAATAAAAGGAATGGGAGTAGCAAGCAGACGAGTAGGGGTATCACTTAAAGCAAACTGGGGATAAGTTTGAACCTGACGCAGCGATCGCCAACCCTCTACAGCCAATCTCAGTAACAAGGTGATGGCAATGACAAGAAATGAAATCGCCAGGGAATAGCTCAACCAACCCTCCCACCAGCGCACCATTTGCCCATAGGGACCCATACAAAGTAGGGCAATTGCCGTCGCCAGTAGCAGCACAGGCGAGAACAAAAACAGAGCCAGCGATCGCCGCCAGCGTTCCTGCCAGTTTCCATCCGATTCAACGGGTTGTAGTCGCACTAACCAGGAAAACCCCAATGCTGCCAGTAAAATGGTGAGATGCATTATTGTTCCTCCCTGGCTTTACGAATGGCACGTAATCGCTCGGCGATCGCCTCAATTTGCTCAACACTCGCCTGATCCAGCTTGTCAGCAAAAGCCGCCACCACATCAGGATTTCCAATTGCCAAAAACTGGTTCAACTGCTCGTAAGCCCGGAGTGCTTGCGCCTCTTCCCGCGAAATCAAAGCCCGCCAAAAATGTGTTTTACCTTGTTTATCAGAGACTAACCAACCTTTTTGGGCTAACCGTTGCAGCACAGTTGTCACAGAAGTATAGGCTAACTCTCGCTCTGGGTTAGACAGAATACGGTCATGCACATCTTTCACCGCAACGGTTCCCAGCTCCCAAATTATTTGTAGGATCTCAGCCTCTAGGGGACCTAGGGAAAGGTTTTTGGGTCGGTAGTTTGGCAAAGAAGCCATGTCGTTCCGTTTTACAAAAAGGTAATCGCTCACTATAGCTTACTGCCAGAAGCCTCTTTGGGTAAAGGGTACGGCGTATCAAGAACGAGGAAACCATTGAGACTCTCCCCTCTATGCCTACTGCTCTGTCAAATTAAATTTGACAGGTAGCGAATATCCAGGAAGTTAATGATGGTTAAATTCCGAGGGTCTACAACCCGTCAAAATTTTTCTGACGGAACACTAGCACCTAACACCTCTAAGGCTCTGGCAGCACTTCCTGAGTCTCTATTGGATAGTCTCCTGGAGCGGGCGCTTGAGCAGGCGGAGTTTGAATGATAGTGGGGGGAGGAGGGGCGACTGGGGGAGGCGCGGGCTGGATAGAGGGAGCAACCGCTGGTGGAATTTGGGGGGAAAGGGCGGGAGGAGCGGCAGTTGGGGTGCCTGTGGGAAGATTGTCCGGGGGAGCGGAGAGTAAGGGATCGGGGTTAAGGAGAGGCGATGGTTGTGGGTCTTGAGGGAGGCTTGGGGTGTCAGGTTGAGGTGAGCGGGCTTTTTGCTGCTGGGCATTCCAGGTAGCGATCGCAGACTGTGCCTGCCCGTATAGGGCACGACCCGAACGGATTTGAGCTGCCAGATTAACTGCCGCCGTCAGTTTGCCTTCAGCCGCAAGGTTATAGGCACGATTGAGCAGGGGTTGATCTTCAGCAATCTGAATTTCAGAACGCCAGGTGGTAATTGCCGTTTGCGCTTCCTGATAAAGAACACGCCCCGGACGAATCTGGACAGCCACTTGCATGGCTTCATCCAATCGCTGCTGTTTTGCCAGGGTTCGTGCCTGTTTCAGGATCGGCTCATCCTCAATCAGTTGAATTTGGCGGTTCCATTGGGCAATCTCTCTCTGGGCTTCCGAATGTAACGGTCGTCCAGCCGGAATTTGCCTGGCAAAGGCGATCGCCCGATTAAGCGCCTCTGGACTGCCAACCCCTGCAAACTGCTGCGCCTGAATTAGATTGGGGCGATCCTGGGCACGCTCAATGTCTTTATGCCACATGCTAATCAACGTCTGGGCATAGACCCGGCGAGGGCGCTCTGGGGTAATTCCCTGGGCAACCTGAATCGCAAGCTGAAACGTGGGGACTTGCCACAAACTGGCAAGCGCATTTGCCGCCGTTAACTGGGTCACATCCTGAATTTGCTGTTGCAGTTTGGGCAAAACTGCCTGAGATTGACTGTAGAGGGGACTGCCTGGACGGATCTGGTTCACCTGGGAATAGGTCAACCACAGTTGCCAGAGTTGCTGGGGGAGAGTACCTCTAGGCAGCGTTTCACTCACTAGCGGTTGGGCACGGCTAAACCACAGGATATCTTTGACATCGGGGATTGGAACCCCACGGGGCAACCGCTGGACGGTCGCCGTTGCACTTTCCAGATTAGTCGTTGGAGTGAGTTGTCCCGCCACTGTTGCATACAGGGCAGCCATCCAGCGTTGGGTTTCTGACTTTGCCGCCGCCGCGGCGTAGGTATCCGGGTTGATTTGCTCCGCCAGGGCGATCGCCCGCCCCAATGCCTGAAGGTTGTTGGGAGATCCTTTCACAATATTCTGAGCAGTTTGAAGCTGTCTGGCGGCAATTTCCTCTGCGCTGATCTGCTGCCTCAGGCGAGCTACCTGCTGCTGCCAGTAGTCGCTGCCCCTCTGGGAAAGCGTCCGAATATGCTGGGTTGCCAACCCCCAGTTTCTCGCTTTCATCGCTGCCTGAACCAAATCTACAATTGCCTGCCCCTGGGTAAAATCTTGCTGCCAGGTGGCGATCGTCGCGCTGGCATCTTTATAAGTGGGGCTACTGGGGGGGATTTTTTGAGCCAGGGCGATCGCCCCAGTCAAATCAGTTTCGATCGCTTTCATCCGGGCAAGCTCCAGCACCAAAACGGACCACTTTTCCATCAGGTTTTGGGCACGGGTGTGAAGGGGGTGGTCTGCTGACCAGTCTTTAACCAGTTCAAGACCGGCTACCAGTGAATCTTCATCACCAGAGCGGGCAGACTGTTCTACACAGAAAAGTCGATCTGCGTCCAGGCTCAAGGTATGGAGTTGATTGCAGTCTGGTAGAGGAGGAAGGGTGGTTAGCCATAGGAGCGCCGCCACTCCGGTTCCGGTGCAAAATGCCAGCAGCCACAGCCACGCCAGAGGACCTGCAAATATTCTGACTTTTCTGCTCTTGTGGGAGGAAGCTTTTGTCAATGTTGCCCGTTCCATACCCGCGCCCCAATGTTTTCATCTCTGTAGCACTCCTAAGTTATACCGATTTAATTGGGATTGGTGACTGATCCCTGGGAGTTGCAGACAAATCTCGATCGCCAACGGTACTCTTAAGTCAAGTAGGTGCGACTAAATTAAATGAGCGCGTTGCTGACGAAGAGCATGAATCGAAACTCCGTTTCAAGCATTTATTAAGAAAGATAACGCTCCAGAACAAAAGCTACAAGGGTCACAACATGTTACGATATATGGCAATTCTGAGACCCGTACTGAAGAGGTTATTGATTCATGGAAGCTGTGCTGCTGTTAGCAAAATTGCCTGAAGCATATTCAGTTTTTGATCCTCTGGTTGATGTAATGCCTGTCATTCCCGTCTTTTTCCTGCTGCTGGCATTTGTTTGGCAAGCGGCTGTCGGTTTTAGATAAGTTCAATGCAAAAAGAGGTTTCAACTGAGCAGGCAAATGCCTGCTTTTTTTGATCACAGTAGAACGAGCAAACTTTATCGTCCATGACGCGGCGCGACACTCCCAAGAATAAAAATGTGCTGTCAGATCCCCGGTTTCTGAATTGACTTCCGACAGTTACGCTGCGCTAACTGACTAATGCGCGATTTTTGAAAATATATGGAAAACGTCCTGATAATCCTCTCAGTGAGGGTATTATCAGGAAAGAATCCAATGATTGAATAGTTATGCCGCAAGACCTCGGTGGGGGCAGTAGGCAAAGGGTTAGCGGTTTGCCGAATGAGGCTCAGTAGCCATTAATTTTATATCGCTAGCAGGGAAAGAGTATGGATAGCAGCACCTTAGCCATTAGAAACACACTAGATTCATTTTTTAGTGAAAAGGACTTAGCCGTTCTTGTCCTAAGGGGTTCATGGGGTATTGGAAAAACCTATTTTTGGGAGAACTACGTTCAAAACAGGATAGAAAAAAAAGAGCTAAAGCAAACAGCATATTCCTACATATCCTTATTTGGCTTACATGATTTATCAGAATTGAAATCAAAGATTTTCCGAACAGGAAAGTTATTGAAATCAAGAGAGCAATTCAAAGAAGAACTTAAAAGCTTTTCTTTAAATGAGAATCGAATTTCGGAAGCATTATTTGGTGCGCGTTCAGGTAGTCAGGACTTCTTGCGATTTCTAGCTCCGCTATATCTATTTGCCAAGGTTTTTCCTCAAGTCAAGGGATTTTCTTCAATAATCGACTTAGCTGAATATCAATTGATTAGTAATTATCTTATCTGCCTAGATGATATTGAGCGAAAGGAAGAGAGTTTAAAGATAAGGCAAATCATGGGATTTGTCGATGAACTCAGCAAGAGAAAACAGTGCAAAGTCATTCTCATTCTTAATGAGAAAACATTGAGCGAGCAAGATTTAAGTGAGTTCAATAAATATCGCGAAAAAGTTATTGACCTAGAGATTGAATACAAACCTACGATAAAAGAAAATATCCTAAAGGTCTTTAATTCTGAAGATGAATACTTTGAGAGCCTCCTAAATGTGTTTCAGGCTCTTGATATTTCAAATATCAGAATCTTTAAGAAAATGAAATGGAGTATAAATAAAATCTGGAATTTCGTTAAAACTTGTGAGACCAATCTTCAGGAAGAGATTTTAGTGCATCTTGCAGTATTTTGTTGGGGGTTCTTCAACTCGGAAAATAATCTTTCTTTATCATTCATTAGTAGTAGTATAAAAGAGACTACATGGCTTTCACTATTGTCAGAGCGTGAGAATAGACAAGACAGGACTGAGGAAGAGAAATCGTGGAGCCAGATAGCTAGTTATTTAGCTCTATTTCCTTCAGGCTACGATGATTGTCTTATCTCATTACTTACAGACGGTTATTTAAATGAGGAAGAATTTAAAGAAGAGGTAGATAAAGCAAATTACAAAAAACAGGTAGATATTACTCAGCAAAAACTACGCGATGCATGGGATATATATGCTGACTCATTTGATGACAACTTAGATCAGTTAAAGTCAACCATTCGAGATATTTTGGAATCTGATCTGAGTAAAATTAGTCTCTGGGACTTCTCTCAGTCGATAGATCTGCTCGAAGAATATGGTGACGATGTGAATAGTTATATTGACAAATATGTATCGCTTCACGCCAATGAACTAGCTAACACTGATCCGGAAGATTTCTCGTCTATTAGAAAGATAAAAAATGTCATTTTGGAGTCTAAAATACAAAAATTACGAGACAATAGCAAAGTTTTAAATATAAATGATGTACTTGACGGAATCGTCAAAAGCCAAGGGTGGGGTCGAGAAGATATTAATTTTTTAAGTTCTCTCACCGAAGATGATATTTATGAATGGATGATGTCAAAGCCAGATAGAATCGTCTCAAAAATCAGAAAGGGACTATTGACATTTAAAGGGATAAGTTCAAACAATGAAAAGGAGTTTCAAGATTATAAAAATATTGCCGATATAACAACAGCCGCACTAATTAGAGTAGCTAAACTAAACCCGTTGAATAGGAAGAGGGTAAGGTTCATCTATAGAATTGAAATTCCAGAAGAAGAAAGTTAAAGTTTGTGAGTGTTATATTCAATTTTTTGCATCCAGTTCTTTTCTGTAATCGTTGGCATACTACGTTCATACGCGGCATAACACTGCGTTGGTGCGGACGGAACAGAGGAGGTTGGTAGGAGTTGAAGGTTATCTGCCGCAGCACAACTTCACCGTTAAACGGCTTTTGCGATGGATTGGCTTTTTCGAGACTCAATTAACTCCTTCGCCCGTTGACAGATGGAGTCTAAGCCAATGTCTTTCACCAGAAAAAAGTCTGCCTCTGGAAATAACCGGGCGCTTTCCATATCGACAAAAGCAGAAACAATCACCAGGATTGGGCAAACTTCCAGGCTTCGTTTCAGGTGCCGGATAATTGCATAACCATTCAGGCAATAAAATTTCGCATCAACTTTGGGATTTGGAGGAAGAACCCATTAGTAATGTCGTTGCCGCCCAAATGCGGCTATTAAGGCGTAAATTAGCGAACCACGGCTGCGACTGCCCGATCGAAACGATTCCGGGACAGGGCTATCGTTTCAACACGGCTCTGTAAATTGTGGTATGCCCCAGGATGATATCGGGCTTTGATAATCGATGAATCGGGTTTAACGGGGGAATCGCTGCCGGTCGAGAAAACGACCGATCCCCTTGCAGAAGATACGCCCCTCGCCGATCGCATCAATATGGTGTATGCAAGTAGTTTGATGACGGCAGGGCAGGGCAGTGGTCTAGTCGTGGCGATCGCCCAAACCCAAACCGGACGGGTGGCGCAACTGATGCAGTCATCCACCACCCTGATGACCCCGCTGGCTCGCCGGATTCACAAACCTTGCTCTATTTTGTCTTGGGGATGGCGGCGCTGGCATTTGCTAAAAAACCAGTCGCTCCTGACCAGGAAACAATTGAAGCCGATGACCTGGGACAAGGGCTGATTTTCCTGGAATGACAGGGCATAATTGATCCGCCTCGACCGGAAGCGATCAAAGCGGTGCAAGCCTGTCAGACGGGGCATTCAGGTCAAGATGATCACGGGGGATCACCCGATTACCGCCATGGAGATCGCCCGCATGATTGGACTCAGGCAAACAACATCTGCGTTTACCGGACGGGAGCTATCCCAAGTGGAGCCGCAAGAACGCAAATCTAAGAGGCGATCGCAAACCGATTAGCTATGCTCCCGCGATCAAGATTGGGGTATTAGCCGAGATATGCTCCAGAATCAGGATAGGTGGAGACGGCAAATCGCAATTCTCGTTTGCCATCAGCTCGTTTGAGCCAAAACCAGGACACGGTGACGGGATAACCGATGTCTTTGAGATATACTTGTAGACCCCGTTTGACGGACGATAGAGGTCTTTGAGACAACAACCGTCTTGGTCACCAGTACTTTAACGACATTAATTTGTCTCAACGACACTAACTTGACCTGGATGACAAGAATTTGTCACCGATGACATTTAATTTGTCACTGTACAGGGGTGTACAGTAGTCCTATCAACGGAGAGAGAGGGATTCGAACCCTCGTTAGAGTTACCCCTAAACAGCATTTCCAGTGCTGCGCCTTCAACCACTCGGCCATCTCTCCAGGGGGGGGGTGCTGCGTCAACAGCCACAGAAGAATTATATTAGCAGAAGCCGGTATCAAACTGGTGATAACAACCCGGATTTAATTCATGACTCGATCTTATACTGTCCGCATTCGCGATCGCCGTAACAATCTCCTTCGTACAGTCGAAGTTCCCGAAGACCGCTATATTTTACACAGTGCCGAGAACCGGGGAGTCGATCTCCCCTTCTCCTGCCGTAACGGAGCCTGTACTGCTTGTGCAGTCCGTGTTGTCTCAGGAGAAATTTATCAGCCAGAGGCAATGGGTTTATCCCCCGGCTTACGCAAACAGGGATATGCTCTCCTTTGCGTCAGCTACCCCCGCTCAGACCTGGAAGTTGAAACCCAGGATGAAGACGAAGTTTATGAACTCCAGTTCGGTCGCTACTTTGGCAAAGGCAAAGTTAAGCGGGGGCTACCGCTAGATGAGGATTAGACAAGTGCCAGGTGCCAGGTGCCAGGTGCCAGGTGTTAGGAACTGGGCACCCTGTACCCGGCTTAAGAATCGGGTGGCTTCTTTTTGCCAGGGTCTGGCATGCCTGGTTGTCTGCCTGCTGCTTGTTGCCTGTGCGACTGTTCCAATCCCAGAGGGGATGACCCTTCAGGTACAGCAAGTACTGACTGGGCGTGAGTTTGAAGTGGCGGGTGTACTGGGACAACCGGAGATCACCGAGCGAGTTCGCCTGGAAGGAATTGATGTGCCTGACCTGGCTCAACAGCCCTGGGGAAATGCGGCTAAAACCTGGTTACAGCAGGTGATTGGCAATCAATCCGTTTTGCTGGAGTCAGATGTAGAACCCAGGGATGAGAGTGGGCAACGGTTGGTATATCTCTGGCAAAATGGCGAATTAGTAAATGAAAAATTGGTAGCTGAGGGATACGCTCTGGCAGTTCCCCACCCACCTAATCACAAGTACGACCAACGCCTTGCCCGCGCCCAAGACCAAGCCAGAATTATGGGACTGGGCATCTGGAATCCTCAAAAACCCATGCGTTTCATGCCCACAGATTTTCGTAAATCCCTGGGTAGGGACGTGAGGAGTAAGGATGAAGGATGAAGGCATAGAGGGAAGGGAAGAGAGAAGCAACCCTGAACTCAAAACTCACCCATGATGTGAATGAGAAGCTACACCTGTATCACTTCGTCCATGTAATCTGTGGAATTAGATTTGGCTCCATTTTGGAAACCTCTGTAAGGCAAGGTTTCCAACAAATTCACATTCAAAGTAACTCAAACCTCAAAACTTTCAACTCTCAACTCTCAACCTCTTACTTCTCACCATGTCCTTCAACCTTGACCAGCTTCAAATCTTTCTAGATGTCGCAACAGAGGCAGCACTGGCGGCAGGCGTTGTTTTGCAGAACTATTTTGGCAATCTGGACAGCGTTGAAGAAAAAGGTCGCCCTGGTGATTTGGTCACCGTAGCCGATAAGGAAGCCGAAGCAGAAGTTTTGGCTGTGCTGCGTCGGCACCTGCCAGACCATGACATTCTGGCGGAGGAGTCGGGGAAATTAGGTGATGGGGGTAGTCCTTATCTGTGGGCGATCGACCCTCTGGATGGAACGACCAACTACGCGCACCAGTATCCTGCCTCAGCGGTTTCTGTGGGACTTTTGATTGATAACGTTCCCCAGGTCGGGGTTATCTATGATCCGTTGCGGCAAGAACTGTTTCGGGCAGCAAAGGGGCTGGGTGCTACTCGCAATCGGCATCCAATTCAAGTATCCAAAACCGCTGAGTTAAGTAAAAGCTTGCTGGTTACGGGTTTTGCCTACGATCGCCACCAGACCAGTGATAATAACTATGCTGAGTTTTGCTATCTGACCCATCTAACTCAGGGAGTCAGGCGTAGCGGATCGGCATCTATTGATCTTATTTCTGTCGCCTGTGGCAGGTGTGACGGTTTTTGGGAGCGTGGTTTGTCGCCTTGGGATGTCACAGCGGGAATTATCATTCTGGAGGAAGCAGGAGGACTGGTGACTGCCTATGACGGAAGTCCCTTCCAGATGGGAACTGGACGTATACTGGCAACCAACGGTTATATCCATCACAGCCTTAGCACAGAACTACAAAGAGTCCCGCCCATATCAATTTGGGCAGATTTCGACAAGTTTAGTAAGCTAGGCTAACATCAGCTTGCTCAGGGGATATTACACTAGAAAGAATTCACGGCAGGTAAGCATAGGCACCATGTCTTTTCTAATCGAGCGAGGGCTTTTTCTCTTAGACTTTACAGACCATCACGCAATTTTAGGCACCTCTGTCGATGCTGAGATCAAAGATATTCGTAAGCGGTACCTCAAAATTGCTCGGCGGCTACATCCTGATAGTTATGTATCTGAGGGTGAAGAAGACCAACAGCAGGCTAGCCAGTTTTTGTCTAAGCTAGTCAACCCTGCCTGGGAAAAACTATCTCAAGAGAAAGACCGAGCGGATTATAACTACCTTTTGAAGTTAAAGGGCCAACAGGCGCTGCAACAGAAAAGTTCAATTGAAATTATGAGTAATCTGGCAAAGCAGCTTTTGACCAGCAACAATCCTGACCACTTCTATCACGTTTCTTTGAAAGATCTGGCAAACAAACAGTACGACCAGCTAGACCAGGCTCTAGAACTGACAGCTCAGATTAGTGAACTGAATCTGGTGTACTTAATGCGTAAAGAAAGTAATGGCAGCACGGTTGGCGAAGAAAAAAGGTCAATTTACACAGGCAGCAATATTCCAGACTCAACTCAGGCATCTAGCAAGGCAAATTCTAAAGCCACCGCACCGGAACCACCCAAACGAGAATCCTTTATTGATCAATACTACCGGCGTGCCGAAGCCTTGTATGGCAAGGGCAATTTTGCTCAAGCCATTCTGGAACTACGGGATGCGTTGAAAATTGAGCCGAATAATAGTCGCTGCCATAGCTTGCTTGGGATAATTCACCTGCGACAAAACCAGTTACCAATGGCAAAGGTTCACATCAACAAAGCATTACAGATTGATCCTCAGAATGAAAATGCTTTAAAAGCCAAGCAGAAGCTGGACGAGCTTCAGGGAGGAACTGCAAAATCAACGGGGGCTGCAAAATCAGCGGGGACTGCCAATGGAGCAAACACAGGTCCTCAAAAGACACCGCCGAAACCCAGTAAACCGGATGATAAAAGCGGTGGTCTATTCGGGTTGTTTGGTGGGAAGAAGAAATAATGGTTTATCAGTCTCCCGCAGGAGCAAGGGATTTATTACCCCTGGATGTCGCTCAGAAACGATGGATTGAAGATCGGTTGCAGCAGGTGTTTCATCGCTGGGGCTATCACCGGATTATTACTTCAACCCTGGAACGGATGGATACGCTGATGGCAGGCGGGGCGATTCAGCGTTCGACGGTGATTCAACTACAGGAGTCAGAAGATGAGGCGTTGGGGTTGCGCCCGGAATTAACCGCATCGATTGCCCGTGCTGCTGTAACCCGGATGGCAGGGGGAGCGCTGCCTCTGCGGCTTTATTACAATGCCAATGTGTTTCGCCATGCCCAGGAAGGCAGCCACAGCCGTCAACAAGAGTTTTATCAGGCAGGGGTGGAACTGTTGGGGACAGGTGGGCTGTTGGCGGATGCAGAGACTCTGCTGCTATTAGTGGATTGCCTCCATTCCCTGGGATTGCAAGAGTGGACCTGTGTGTTGGGTGAGGCAGGACTGACACGATCGCTACTGGCGTTGTTTCCGCTTGCCCTGCGCGATCAGGTGCGATGGGCGATCGCCCATCTGGATCGGATCACCCTGGAAGCCCTTCCCCTCTCCCCAGAATTGCGGCAACAAGCATTGCTGCTGCTCGATTTACGGGGTCGTCCTGCTGATGTTTTACAGCGAGTTGCTAGCCTTAAACTCGATGCTTACCAGCGGAAAGCCCTTGATAACCTGAAATCTCTGGTTTCGCTTTTGGAGGAAAGTGGATCCCCATCCCATCCACTTCCTCTAGTTCTTGACCTCAGCCTGATCCGCACCTTTGACTACTACACCGGGATTGTGTTTGAAGTTGTCCACCCTAGCAATGCTGGACTGCAAGTACTAGGGCAGGGAGGACGGTACGATCAGCTTTTGGGGCTATACCATCCCCAAGGGCAAAGCTACCCCGGTATCGGGTTTTCCCTCCAAATTGAGCAACTCCATCAGGTATTACTACCCACTGGGCAATTGCCCCACCAAGCCCCGGATAGCGAGTGGCTGGTTGTGCCTGATAGCCCTCAGTCCTACACTGCCGCCCTTGCCCATGCTCAAACCCTACGCAATGGGGAAACGCCCGCCAAAGTGGAGTTAGACCTGGGAGGACGCACCCCAGCAGAAATTTATGACTATGCCCGCCACCGCCAGATTGCTCAAATCGCCTGGGTTAAGGCAGGCGGGGAAATTGTGATTGAAACGGTTAACAATCAGTCATAAAGTTGTTAGTTGTTAGTTGTTAGTTATTTGTTGTGGGTCATTGATTATTCATCATTGCATTTAGATGCACGGAATAACCCATAATCCACGCCCCTTGGGAGAAGGAACACTGTGCCACATACCATTGTTACGAACACTTGCGAAGGCGTCGCCGACTGTGTAGATGCCTGTCCCGTTGCCTGCATCCACCCTGGTCCCGCTAAAAACTCAAAGGGCACCGACTGGTACTGGATTGATTTTGCAACCTGCATTGACTGCGGCATCTGTTTACAAGTCTGTCCCGTAGAGGGGGCGATCGTTCCCGAAGAACGCCCCGACCTGCAAAGAACACCTCAGTAAGCGAACAAAATACAGGGGGTTGGGTTTTAGCTGTTAGTTACCCTCACCCCTCACCCTCACCCCTCACCCCTTACAATGCCCGACTCCGCCCCCCTACTCGAAGTTCAAAATGTATGTGCTGGCTACGTTCGAGATCTCGATATTCTACAGGGGGTCAACTTTAAAATTTACCCCGGTGAGATGGTAGCGGTGATTGGTCCGAATGGAGCGGGTAAATCAACCCTGGCAAAAACCATTTTTGGACTCCTGACCCCCCATCAAGGCAGCATCATTTTCCAGGGAAAGTCGATCGCAGGGCTAAAGTCAGACCGAATTGTGCAGCTTGGTATGGGTTACGTGCCGCAGATTGCTAACGTGTTTCGATCACTCACGGTAGAAGAAAACCTGGAAATGGGGGCATTTGCCCAGAGAAATGCTTCGTTATCCTCTTTAAAGGAGGAAATTTTTACCCGCTTTCCCAAGCTGTCAGAGCGACGCAAACAGCGGGCAGGAACCCTCTCTGGGGGAGAACGGCAAATGCTAGCAATGGGTAAAGCGTTGATGGTTAACCCAACACTCCTACTATTGGATGAGCCGTCAGCCGCCCTATCTCCTATGCTGGTCAACAGTGTATTTGAACAAATTAAACAGATTAACCAGGGAGGCACTGCGATCGTCCTGGTTGAGCAGAATGCCCGTAAAGCTCTAGAAATGTCGGATCGCGGCTACGTTCTAGAAGCAGGGCGCGATCGCTATGAAGGCAGTGGCAGTGACCTCTTAAACAATCCTAAAGTTGGTGAACTTTACCTGGGTGTCACAACGGCTCACTAAGAGAGGGAGGAGAGGTGTTGGGTCTTACCCATCCCCTCCCTCTTCCTCTAAACCACCTCCGTCGAAACATATTCAACCGCTTCCTCCGAAACAGGTACAGGCAGTTCAGCCCCATTCCTGGAAGGAGAGCCGTTCTGGGAAGGCGTGGGTTGGGCGATCGCAGGGGTTGGAGTCTGGGGCAGTCGAGCTTCGATCAGGCTAATCGCCCGCTGGACACTTTCTGGCAAAACGACGACTAACCCATTCAGAGAAGCGGAATTCAGAGCTGTTTGAATTGCCTCTGTCTCATCCAGGATGGTTTCAAACCGAGCATCGGGTTTGACCTGGGCGATTCCCTGGCAAATTAGTCTGGCAACATCACCACGGGGCTTGCCACGATTGTCGTCATCTTCCTTAACCAGGATCCGATCAAACATCTGGGCAGAGAGCCGCCCTAAAGTCACAAAATCCTCGTCGCGGCGATCGCCCGGTGCGCCCACTACGCCAATCCGCTCACCTGGCCAGTTTTTCACAAAACCAGCCAGGGCTTCATAGCTATGGGGATTGTGGGCATAGTCCACCAGCGCGTGAAACTTACCCAGATTGACCAGATTCATTCGTCCTGGCGTTTGTTGGGTAGATGCCGAGAAAGTTGCCAGAGCAGATCGAATGTCCTCAATGCGTACCCCTTGGGCAAAGGCTGCCAGACTTGCCGCCAGGGCATTCGCAATCATGAACGGGGCACGACCGGCAAGCGTCAGTGGGACATTCACTGCCTGGTCGATTCGCAGCGTCCAGTCACCTTTGAGAATCGATAGATAGCCGTTCTCATAAACTGCCGCCAGTCCCCCCTGCTGGGTATGGTAGCGAATCAGGGGACTATCAGGATTCATGGAAAAGTAGGCAACCTGCCCCTTAACCCGCTCCGCCATTTCGGATACCAGGGGATCATCCGCATTCAAAACCGCATAACCGTTTGGCATGACAGTTTCAGCCACGACACTTTTGACCTGTGCCATTTGATCAATGGTGTTGATATCCCCGATGCCCAGGTGATCAGCGGCAACATTCAATACAACCCCCACATCGCAGGCGCTAAACGCTAACCCGGAGCGCAGGATGCCGCCCCTGGCACTCTCCAGAACCGCCACCTCAACGGTAGGATCTTGCAGGATGAGTTGGGCACTTTGGGGTCCGGTATTATCTCCCGGTTCAACCAGATAATCGCCAATGTAGGTGCCATCGGTGGTGGTATAGCCGACTACCTGCCCGGTTTGCTTAAACAGATGGGCAATCAGACGGGTGGTGGTAGTTTTTCCGTTAGTGCCTGTGATAGCGATAATCGGCACACGGCTGGGAGTCCCTGGTGGAAACAGCATATTCAGAACGGGTTCAGCCACATTCCGGGGGATACCCCTGCTGGGGCTAACATGCATTCGGAAGCCAGGAGCTGCATTCACTTCCACAATCACACCATCCACTTCCCGGAGAGGACGGCTGATGTCCTCCGTTACCACATCGATCCCAGCAATATCTAAGCCAATAATTTTGGCAACTCGCTGTGCCAGCCAGATATTTTCAGGGTGAATGTCGTCGGTGCGATCGACCGCAGTTCCGCCTGTACTCAGGTTTGCGGTTGCCCGCAGGTAGCAAACCTCGCCTTCGGGCAGAATGGTATCCAGCGCATAGCTCTGCTTTTCAAGCAATTGCCAACTGGTACGGTCTACTTCAATTTTGGTTAGAACATTGTCATGCCCTTCGCCTCGCCGGGGATCTTGATTGGTTTGCTTAATCAGTTCTTCAATGGTGGATCTACCGTCTCCCTTGACATGGGCAGGAACCCGTTCTGCCACAGCGACAAACTTGCCATTCACCACTAGAATGCGGTGATCCCGTCCCCGGTAATAGCGTTCGACAATGATTTGACGAGAGACTTCCCTGGCAGCATCGTATGCCTCTTCTGCCCCTTCCCAGGAGTTGATGTCAATCGTGATCCCACGCCCGTGATTACCATCCAATGGCTTGATCACGATTGGGAATCCCCCTACGGTTTCGATCGCCTCCTCCAGTTCATCCAGGTAGCCAATGACCGTGCCACGGGGCACCGGAACGCCAGCATCCCGCAGGATCTTCTTAGTGCCCTCTTTATCGCAGGCAAGTTCTACTGCCAGGATGCTGGTATTGTTGCTTAACGTTGCCTGAAGCCGCTTTTGGTGGACTCCATAGCCCAACTGAATCATGGCACGGGCACTTAACTGGAACCAGGGAATATCTCTGGCTTCGGCTTCTTTGACCAAAACCTCGGTACTGGGACCCAGGGATGCCTCTGCCCACAGCATCTCTAAGTCCTTCAGGTCTTGCTTCAGTTCTTCCTGGGGGTAATGCCCGGTTTCAATAATGCTTTGGCAAAGGCGAACCGCAGCGCGTCCGGCATAGCGTCCTGCCTGCTCATCCAGATATTCAAACACCACCTGATAAATTCCAGGCGTTGCCGTTTCGCGTGTGCGTCCAAAGCCCGCAGGCATCCCGGCTAATTCCTGTAACTCCAGGGCGACGTGTTCGATGATGTGCCCCATCATGGTGCCTTCCCGGACTCGACTGAGGAAACCGCCGCGACAACCGGGGGAACAGAAGTGCTCAACTAGGCTGGGTAAGGCTTCTGTTAAACCTTCGTAGAAATCAGGGATCGTGTTTGAAGGTCTATCTGCCAGTTCCTCCAGATCCAGACGCATCACAATTAAGTTCTGACGTCGAATGCTCCAGTAGTTGGGACCCCGTAGTGTCTGGACTTTGAGTATCTTCATGGCTAGCGATTGGGTATGGATCCATGTCAGTGGTGGGTTCGATTCAGCGGACAGTAGCAAGTGAATTAGGGTGCTAATGGATAGGGGAACACCCCAGTTTCAAATGCAAAAAGAGCACTAACTGTTCACTGTGGACAGTTTCGCAACAAACCAGACGCGCTTCTGCCGAAGCGGATCTGAATGCAGCTTAAAAGCCTACCTGCAAACTTCTTAACTTCAATTTCAAGAATAGGTTTAACCATAAAACGGTTGTGAATTGGCTTCAGGAAAGGTTAGAGCCAGAGAATGTTGCCCCTCGCTTGCGCAGATCAAAGCGATCGCCGTGACTGAGTATATGCAAACGTAAATTCCCCATGCTAATCGGATCGGCGGCTCCAATCTGGGGATGGTTGGTATAGGAATATTCTGCCGGGTCAAGGATAGTCACACAGCCTTTGCCAATGACCACTAATAGTCCGTCTCCCTCAAACACGGCACAGGTATCTTCATCAATCCCAATGCCCAAACGATCGGGGTGGGCAGCGATCGCGCTGATTAACCGACCCATCCGGTTCCGGTTATGAAAATGCTGGTCTACAATCACTTCAGGAATAATGCCTAGCCCGGTCGTCAGATCAACCAGAGATCGATTAGGCGATTCACCACTACCTCCCCCCGCGATCATATGATGACCCATAACAGCGGCTCCAGCACTGGTGCCAGCCAAGGTAATTTCGCCCCGCTGGGCCCGCTGGCGGACAGTTTTCATCAGAGGGGTATCTGCCAGTAACCCACATAGGCGAAGCTGATCGCCGCCAGTCATAAACACGCCGGTACAGTTCTCAATATAACTTTGTATTAGGGGATCGTCACATTGCTCTCGATCGCGGATGTCTAGAATTTCAATCCCCTTTGCTCCCATCTCTTCAAAAATGGTGCGGTAGCGATCGCCAATGATGGCAGGTTCGCGGGAAGCGGAGGGAATGATAGCAATCCGGGCATCCGTTGACCCAGAACGATTAAAAAAGCTATGCAGGATTTCTCGTCCATGAACTTTGTCTTCCGCTCCCCCAATCACCATGATGGCTGTTTTCGTAGACTGGGGCATTTTCTCTCCGAAGGACTGAAACTCTAGTTGCGGCGACGAAACGCGGTCAGGCGTACCGTGAAACCAGCGCTCCAATAATTTCGTAACCGAAGTAGGGACACTGCTTCTGTTCATTGTTGCCGCCTGATGGCTTTACTACTATTACGCATCATGCCAGATCATTGAGACGTAGTTTAAATGATTGTGAATTTTTCTTCCCTATTTTTAGAGTTTTTTAGATTCTATGCGCTTTGATATTGTGACGCTGTTTCCTGACTTTTTTACCTCTCCCCTGCATTCAGGTTTGCTGGGAAAAGCACTGGCAAAAAACATCGCTCAGGTCTATCTCACCAATCCACGGGACTTTACCACAGACAAGCATCATCGGGTGGATGATGAGCCTTACGGGGGTGGGGTGGGAATGCTAATCAAACCGGAGCCAATTTTTGCCGCCGTCGAATCCTTACCTGTGCTGCCCCGACGGGAAGTGATTTTGACCACACCCCAGGGTAAAACCATGAATCAGCGGATGTTTCAGGAGTTCGCAGCCGAATATGACCAGTTAGTCATTATTTGTGGACATTATGAAGGGGTAGACGAGCGGGTGCTGAATCTGGTCACCCGTGAGGTGTCCTTAGGAGATTTTGTCCTTACCTGCGGCGAAATTCCAGCGCTGACTCTGCTCAATGGTACGATTCGCCTGCTGCCGGGAACCGTTGGCAAAGAAGAATCTCTAAAAGCTGAAAGCTTTGAGGCAGGCTTACTCGACTATCCCCAGTACACCCGTCCTCCCATCTTCCGCCATTGGTCCGTCCCTGACGTGCTGCTATCTGGTAACCATGCCGCGATCGCCCGCTGGCGCAAAGAGCAGCAGATCGAGAGAACCCGCGATCGCCGACCAGATTTATATGAGAAGTGGATGGAGGAAAAGGATGAAGGATGAAGGATGAAGAAGTCAATATTGCTCGCTCCCCACTCTCAACTCAAAACTCTCAACTCTCAACTCTCAACTCCCCACTCCCCCCCCTTATCCAAAAATTTGTTAGGTTTCCCAGCCTGTCAATGGTTAACTGCCTAGAATGGGGAAATCGGGGTAAGGGATAATTTAGAAATTTAAACTTTGATCCGAATAAATTCATGGGATACACAAAAAAATTGAAACGCTATTGGGCGATCGCGGCTGGTGTCTTGCTGGCGGGTTCAGTGAACCTTTACCAGTCGCCTGACTCGCGTGAAGTCTCTCTAAGCTTTGGGACGGATGCGCTTGCCCGCAGCAGTGGCGGTCGCAGCGGTGGTGGCTCATTCCGGAGTGCGCCTTCTCGTTCATCCGGTTCCAGCCGTTCATCCGGTTCTAGCCGCTCATCGGGTTCTGGCAGTTCCTTCTCCAGTCCAAGGCGTTCGTCCAATCCCAACCCATCCTGGGAATACCGACCCTACAATAGAAATCCTGTGATTGTGCCGGTTCCAGTCGGCCCTCGTGTCTATTCTCCCTCTAATAGCAATCCCGCTGGTCAGTCAGGGACAACTGGCTCTGGATCACCGGCTGCGACGTCTGCGGGGAATAATAATTGGATCGCCGGACTGATTCTTTTAGGGGTAGCTGGCAGCGTTGTATTTTTGCTGGTTTATCTGGCGATTCGAGCCGCCAAAAACGCCAGGGGCGGGGGGGCTGCCGATGAACTTGCCAATGACACAGTCACGGTTAGCAAAGTTCAGGTGGCGCTGCTGGCAGAGGCACGCTATATCCAAACCGAGTTGACCAAACTGAGCCTGGAGGTAGATACCAGTACCCATGAAGGACTACTCCAGCTATTGCAAGAGTCTGCCCTGGCGCTGTTGCGATCGCCTGAAAACTGGTCCCATGTCCTGGGAAGCTCAGAAACGGTCAAAAACCTGACCGATGCAGAGGCAGTGTTCAACAAGGTGTCGATTGCAGAGCGCAGTAAGTTTAGCGTTGAAACCCTGACCAACGTGGGGGGACGAGTCAGCCGCAAAGCATTTAAGCCCGATCCGGATGAAGACCCAGCTTCTTATATCGTAGTTACCTTATTGGTTGGGACTGCCCACGACCAACCCCTGTTTAGCGAAATCAGAACGTCTGATGCCTTGAGGGAGGTACTGGAAAAGCTGGCATCCCTGCCATCTGATTACTTGATGGTGTTTGAACTGCTCTGGAGTCCCCAGGAAGAAACCGACAGTCTGACCTATGATGAGTTGCTGACGGAATACTCAGCCATGATTCAAATTTAAAGGATTGGTGGAAGTAAACACCTGGGTACATTGGTGTCATGGACTATTGTCTAAAAGTTTTCCCGGCAGGGAATTAAACGATCGAGGGTGTTATGAACCAGGATTTGGACGAAGTTAGTAATTTTAATAACGAAGAACTCACAAACGATATCGTCACGGTCAGTAAGCTTCAAGTCGCGTTAGGGGTGAGGGTCAGAACCATCCAGAGTAAGCTTGAGCAACTGACAGCCAGCACTGATACCCAGAGTATCGAAGGGTTATTTAAACTGTTACAGCAAACGGCAACCTTACTGCTAGACTACTCCAACTTCTGGACCCATGTCCTTGCCAGTTCCGAAACCTGTGGTAGTCGTGAAATCGCAGGCGAGCTATTTAGTCATCTTCAGGTGCATGAGCGGAGTAAGGTTACTACTAGAACCGAATCTGGGCTGGATAGTGCAAACCTTTCCCCCGTCAATTTGGGGGAAAAGCATTTTTATGTGGTCGTAACGCTTCTGTTTTGTACTGCCGACGATCAACCGCTGTTTGAATCGATTTACTCGGCATCGCTGCTACGGGATGTATTGCAGGAAATTACGATGATGCGGGAAAGCTACCTGCTGGCGTTTGATCTGTTATGGAGTCCTCCAGAGACGATGGTTGGTCTGACCGATAAAGATTTAGATGCGGTCTATGGAGAGATGGTGGCGATCGGCTAAAAGCTTATCCAAGATTACCCCTACCCCAAATGGGAAGGGCTTTCAGCAGCAGGTATTAGATTGGCTAGACGGGATTAAAACGCAATTGATGATCAGCTACGCCAGGAAGTTAAGGTAACCCTCCAATAATCGGAGGATAGGTAACTCAAATTGCTGGATAGCGATCGCAGAAGTTGCCACAATCAGCAGTCCCACAATCAAGGTAGTCAACGGTTGGACGAGGGTTTTCTGGCTCAACCATTGCTTCAAGGTGTTCCAGTGCGTCGGTGAATGAAGTGCCCAAGCCAGGAGACCCCCAAACTAAAACACGAAGGCAGGGGTGAAAACTTTAGCAACCCATTCTTGGGCGAGGGTGTCTCCCAAACTTGCTAAAAACTTTGGCAACATAACGCACCCTATGCACGAACTGGAACCAGGTCAACCTGATGAATCGAGCATTTGGGGATGGTTTGTCCAACTGAACAGCCAGCGCAACACCTTTCAGAAGAACTACGAATAGGAAGAACTCAAGGCTTACATTGACCAGGTTCTAGGCGTTGATGCCATTCCGGTTGCACTTGGCATTTACCTGGCATTTCGGGATGAGGTACAGGCACAGACCTTCTGGGCTTCCCGCTTCCGATCTCGACCCGCACCCCTGCCTCCGCACCAGTATGCAGATCGACCTGCAAGACCTGCACGTCAGCTATCGAGACTATGATCCATGAGATAACCCACCCGTGTTGCATCAGAAGGAGTTGCTGGTGCAGTCGGACTATCCGCTCTATGAGAAGTTTGCCAAGCTGAGTCGGCAGGAGGCGGATTGGGGGGTTATTGGACGCTGCAAGAAAAATGAGCGGTGGCGATAGCCTCTACGTCAGTACGTATCGACGAGGTTGGTAGAAGTGCTTAGAAAACCACTGTGTCAAGTTGAAAGGGCAATTTCCTGCGGAAAGGCTACGCCAACGGGTGGTGTGGCAGAAAGATGCTGCTCCGTATCAGGTGAAATTGGTGCGATCGACCATCCGGGGCAACCAGACTAAGCGGAAAAATAAGGACTCATGATATATACTCTGGCGGGCTATTGATTTTGGTTTTCTGAGTGGGTGAAAATCAGAAAACCATCTACCCTTGTGCAACCCTTGATCAAACTAACCTTCACTCCAGAGGACATTGAACAACTGCATTACGAACGCTTTCATCATCCCCATCCACGTGTTCAACGAAAGATGGAAGCGTGATATCTCAAAAACCAGGGCTACCCGCACTGGGAGATTGCCCAATTATTTCGTGTCACGGAACCGACGTTGCTGAGTTATTTTCGGGATTACCAAGCGGGTGGGATTGCCCATGCTCGGTATCAAAAGTGTGCCGTGGTGATGGAGGTGGCTCAAGCTTTGAACGTCGAACTGCTCTATCTGACAGCGTATTCTCCTAATCTGAACTTGTACGCCTTTGGCGGGGCGAAGCCCTATGAGTGCTTATGGAAATTCGTCAAAAAGCAGTGTCTATATTCGATTTACTAGGCTGACTTTAATACTTTTAAGTCGTATGACACTTCTTGTCTTAACCAGTGCCATACGACTTATAAACCAGAGTTGGACTCATTGCTAACCTTGCGATTCCAATCTTTTAAGAAAGTAAAGGCTATTCCCTGAAAAGGTATAACTTCGATTACAAAGTCAGTCGCTACTCATTACATCGTCTTCGTCTACTTCGTCTTCAGGGACTGCTTCATTAGATAGGACAATCGCTTTGCCCATGACTGCTTCAATTTTCGTAGGGAGCGATCGCCTCTGTCCTTAAAATGGGCAGGCTGTTATCCCGATTTAGGTAGAAAAACTGGGCAAACGGCTTGAAAAAAGGCTTCAATTGATTGGTAGCCCAGTTAAATTGTTTAGCCGTCAGTAGAGTCTGAAAAATGGGAAGGCTAATATTGACCCATTTCAGGCTCAGGAATGTCGAACGGTCGATAGGGTGCAATTGTTTATTGTGGTGCATTGCTGCAACCCTCGCTTGCAACCATCTTTTTTCATCCACCAGCCCTACCTTTGATGTCAGAAGATTTTGATAAACGCTCCCTGAGTGAACGGGATATTTGTACAAAATGGATTACCCCTGCCTTAGAGCGGGCAGGTTGGGATATTTTGACGCAGATCCGTGAAGAATTCCCACTGACCAATGGACGAATTCTCGTTCGGGGTAAGCTACACACTCGTGCCCGCAACAAACGAGCGGACTACGTGCTTTTTTACAAACCGAATATTCCGATCGCCATCATCGAGGCAAAAGACAATAATCATTCCCTGGGAGATGGGATGCAGCAGGCTCTTGGTTATGCTGAAATGCTTCAGGTGCCCTTTGTGTTTAGTTCCAATGGTGATGGCTTTTTGTTTCATAACAAAATTGCCACGGATGGCATCATCGAGCGTGAACTTGGGCTAGACGAGTTTCCATCGGCTGATACACTTTGGCAATGGTGGTCTGCCCATCGGGGGCTGTCTGAGCAGCAGGAGAATCTGGTCACGCAGGATTACTACAGCGATGGCAGCAACAAGACACCACGCTATTACCAATTGTTAGCGATCAATAAAACGATTGAAGCGATCGCCAAAGGGCAGAACCGCATCCTGCTGGTCATGGCAACTGGCACGGGCAAGACTTTTACCGCTTTTCAAATTATCTGGCGGTTATGGAAGTCTAAGACCAAAAAACGCATCTTGTTTCTAGCCGATCGCAATATTCTGGTCGATCAGACCATGACCAATGACTTCAAGCCCTTCGGCTCGGCAATGACCAAGATCCAGAAGCGACAGGCAAATAAAGCCTATGAAATCTATCTCTCCCTGTATCAGGCGGTTTCCGGCACGGAAGAAGAGCAAAATATCTATAAACAATTCAGCCATGACTTTTTCGATTTGATTGTGGTGGATGAGTGCCATCGGGGGAGTGCAGCAGAAGACTCGGCATGGCGGCAAATTCTGGACTACTTCTCTTCTGCAACTCAGATCGGGTTAACGGCAACTCCGAAGGAAACCAGAGAAGTTTCCAATATCGATTATTTTGGCGAACCCATCTATACTTACTCCCTGCGGCAGGGCATTGATGACGGGTTTCTTGCACCCTACAAGGTAGTCCGCATTGACATTGATAAGGATCTAGAGGGCTGGCGACCGAAAAAGGGCATGGTCGATAAATACGGCAACGAGATCGAGGATCGCATTTACAACCAAAAGGATTTTGACAGAAACCTGGTCTTGGAAAGGCGCACTCAACTGGTCGCTCGGAAAATCAGCGAGTTTTTGAAGCAGACAAACCGCTTTGATAAAACGATTGTTTTTTGTGAAAACATCGACCATGCAGAGCGGATGCGGCAAGCGCTGGTTAACGAAAACGGCGATTTAGCTGCTGAAAATTCTCGTTATGTGATGCGGATTACGGGCGATAACGAAGAAGGTAAGGCAGAATTGGACAATTTTATTTTCCCGGAATCTAAATATCCGGTGATTGCGACCACTTCTAAATTGATGTCTACGGGCGTTGATGCCCAGACCTGTAAGTTGATTGTGCTCGATCAGCGGATTCAGTCGATGACTGAGTTTAAACAGATCATTGGTCGGGGCACTCGTATCAATGAGGACTACGGCAAGTTCTATTTCACCATCATCGATTTCAAAAAAGCGACAGAGCTGTTTGCTGACCCCGATTTTGATGGCGACCCAGTGCAGATCTACGAGCCAAAGTCTCTCGATGACTCGCCAGTGCCACCGGAGCTACCGGAAGGTGAGGAACCCGAAGACAGCTATCAATACCCTGAACCGGGTCAAAGCAATGTATGGACGGGTGTAGCTGATTTTGCTGATTCTGAATATGAGCCTAATGTGCGGCGCTATGTGGTTGCCAATGTTGAGGTCAAGGTCGTTGCCGAGCGGGTTCAGTATTTTGATGCCAACGGCAAGTTGATCACTGAATCGCTCAAGGACTATACTCGCAAGGCATTAACCAAGGAATTCGCCTCGCTGGACGACTTTCTCCGGCGATGGAGCAATGCCGAGAAGAAACAGGCGATCGTGGATGAGTTGGCTAACGAGGGTGTATTCTTTGAGGCGCTGGCTGAAGAGATCGGGAAAGATTGCGACCCCTTCGATCTGCTCTGCCATGTTGCCTGGGATATGTCACCGCTGACTCGCCAGGAACGGGCTGAGCAGGTTAAAAAGCGCAATTATTTTACCCAATACGGCGATCAGGCGAGGCGAGTGCTGGAAGCCCTGTTGGATAAATATGCCGATGGAGGCGTTGGGCAGATTGAGGAAACGCAAATTCTCACGATCGCCCCCTTTACCGAATTTGGCACCCCGATCGAGATTGTCCGTGCCTTTGGTGGGCTGGACAACTACCAACGGGCTGTAAACGGCTTAAAAGAATCACTCTACAGCGCCTAAAAAACAACGTCATTCCCGCGCAGGCAAATAAGAGCGTCATTCCCGCGCAGGCGGGAATCTAAAATGTGGAATAAGCTGTCATTCCCGCGCAGGCGGGAATCCAGAGTTTAGGATAAAACCGTCATTCCTACACAAGCAGGAATCCAGAATTTAGGATAAAACCGTCATTCCCGCACAAGCGAGAATCCAGAGCTAGGATAAAACCGTCATTCCCGCGCAGGCGGGAATCCAGAGTTTGACATGAGCACAAAGCAACCTTGCGTTTACATTCTAGCCAGCCAACGGAATGGCACCCTTTATGCCGGAGTCACCAGTGACCTAATAAAACGTGTCTGGGAGCACAAGAATAACTGTGTAGAAGGCTTTACGCAGAAATATGGGGTTCACCAACTGGTCTATTTTGAATTTCATGAAGATATGGTTTCAGCTATTACGCGAGAAAAGCAGATCAAGAAATGGAATCGGAGCTGGAAGCTGCGGCTTATTTGAGGAACAGAATCCGAATTGGAAGGATTTGTATGAGGATTTGTTGTGATTTCTGGATTCCCGCCTGCGCGCGAAGGACGGATGGGACGCGGGAAGGACGAGATTGGGGTGCTGGATTCCCGCCTACGCGGGAATGACGGGGTTTGGGGAGAGGCGATGACTTCTGGATTCCCGCCTGCGCGGGAAGGACGGATGGGACGCGGGAAGGACGGAATGCGGGAAGGACGGGTTTGGGGATGTATGGCGGATAGATTCCCCGCTGGGCGGGAATGGCACATAATGGCATTTGGAATGTGAATAGCAAGGCTTTTGGATTCCCGCCTGCGCGGGAATGACGTGGAACGAAAATGACCTATGGCGATCGCGACTCTCATTAAAACGATTCAAGACATCATGCGTAAGGATGTGGGTGTCGATGGCGACGCTCAGCGCATTAGCCAGATTGTCTGGCTGCTCTTTCTCAAGATTTTTGATGACAAAGAGCAGGAGTGGGAGTTTACCGTCAAGGGGTATAAATCGCCCTTGCAGAGCCGTTTTCGCTGGTCAACCTGGGCAAAGAATCCAGAGGGGATGACGGGCGAGGCGTTGATTGATTTCGTGAATAATGATCTGTTTCCGTCGCTCAAGCGGCTGGCGAATGCGGCTGGGGTTTCGCCGCACGGTAGGGTCGTGGGTGCGGTGTTTGAGGATGCCTATAACTACATGAAGTCGGGCACGCTGTTGCGCCAGGTGATTAATTGCATCGAAAGCGATGTGGATTTCAACTCGTCTAGCGATCGCCACCTGTTTAACGACATCTACGAAAAGATTTTGGCGGATCTGCAATCGGCGGGTAATGCGGGGGAATACTACACGCCTCGCGCTGTGACCCAGTTCATGGTGGATATTATCAACCCAAAATTGGGAGAAAGGCTGCTAGACCCTGCCTGTGGCACGGGTGGCTTTTTGACCAACACGATCGAGCATCTGAAACCGCAGGTCAAAACGGCTGAGGATCTGAAAACCCTGCAAGACACGATCACTGGGGTGGAAAAGAAACCGCTGCCGCACATGCTAGCCATGACCAACGTGATGCTGCATGGTATTGATGTGCCCACTAATATCCGTCACGACAACACCTTGAGCCGTCCGCTGCGGGATTACGGACCCAAAGATCGAGTGGATATCGTCATCACCAATCCACCCTTTGGCGGCATGGAGGAAGACGGCATTGAAAACAACTTCCCCAGAAAGTACCAGACCCGCGAAACCGCCGACTTGTTTATGGCGTTGATTATGCACCTGCTCAAAGCCGACACCGGGCGGGCGGCGGTGGTGTTACCCGATGGGTTTCTGTTTGGTGAAGGCACTAAAACGAACCTGAAGCGTGAGCTACTGGAAGAGTTTAACCTGCACACGATCGTCCGGTTGCCCAAGGGCGTGTTTAGCCCCTACACGGGCATCAATACCAATATTCTTTTCTTTGAAAAAGGGGGCCCGACGAAGGATATCTGGTTTTTTGAGCATCCCTATCCGGCAGGCTATAAGTCCTATTCGCGATCGAAGCCGCTAACGATTCAGGAGTTTGATCGGGAGAAACAATGGTGGGGCGGTGCCGCCCGAAAGGGGCGTAAGGTCAATGAATACGCCTGGAAGGTGTCGGCGCAGGCGATCGCAGCGCGGAACTACAATCTCGACTGCAAGAACCCGCACGAAGTTGAGGTGAATCATGGCGAACCGGATGTATTGATGCAGGAGTATCTGGCGATCGTTGACCAGCTTAAAGCAGCTCAAACTGCTCTGAAGCAGGAATTGATGCAGGCATTGGGGGAATAGCGAATGAACCTGCTGGAAAAACACTTTGACCTTGCCTTTGCTGCACCGGATGGCATTAAAAAGTTGCGCGAACTGATTTTGACGCTGGCGATGCAAGGGAAGTTGGTGCCGCAAGACCCGAAGGATCAGCCCGCTAGTGAATTGTTGAAACAGATCGAGGCGGAGAAACAGCGACTGGTGAAGGAAGGGAAAATTAAACAGCCTAAGCCATTACCGGAGATTGAACTAGGTAAAGTACCCTATACGCTTCCTGATCAGTGGAGATGGGTTCAGCTTGGACAAATATGCACAAAAATCACAGATGGCGTACACCATACTCCAAAATACATTACTAGTGGGATTCCTTTTATTTCGGTAAAAGATATAGATGGTAAAACTGTATCTTTTGCCGATTGCAAATACATATCTGAAGAACAACATAAAGAAATAAATGCGAGATGTAATCCTGAAAAAGGGGATTTATTAATTTGCAGGATTGGAACGCTAGGAAGAGCAACAATAGTTGATTCAGATAGACCTTTTAGTCTCTTCGTGAGTGTAGGTTTATTAAAATTTCCGCAAAATTTTGTTCTACCAGAATTCTTACATTTGGTTCTCCACTCTCCATTACTACTGAACCACTATGCACTGAAAGTGCATAGGTTCCTAAAGGGCTGAAAGCCCAAGTTAATCTACTCAAGTAGGAAGTTATCGCGCTCCTGATTCGATGGACTCCGATGATGCTCTAAATACTCCTCCCACTAACTGCTCAG
>NZ_JBXBCF010000103.1:0-35404 GCF_056784235.1 Kovacikia sp. CALU 1929 | reverse complement strand
CTTCCCCGTCGTTGTTCTGCCATGATGGTTTCTGTCAAAGCTACCATCTTTGCAAATCTGCCTGAAGCCCTGGAAAATGTGTAGCAGCTAAAGCCTCCCACTAAAGTGGGTAGTTTTGACTAGCGTGCTGGGACAATAAACTAAACACTGCCCACTAAACACTGCCCAATGGTTGCCACCACCGATTGGGCGATCGCATCAAAGTCATACCCTCCTTCTAAGCCAAAGAGGGTGCGCCGGGAAAGTTGCAGGCAATAGTCTGTAAAAATTGCGTAATCAGCCGGTTGTAACGCAATGCCAGCCAGAGGATCTGCATGATTGGCATCATACCCAGCACTGATGATCAGTAAGTCCGGTTGAAACTCTTTCAAAAACGGCATAATTTTCTGCTCAAATGCCGGCTGATACTGGGCAATTGTGCTACCCGGATGCATGGGCAAATTCAACACATTGTGATGGCAACCGCGTTCATCTTCAAATCCTGTACCTGGGTACTGGGGTGACTCGTGGAGGGAAACATAGGCAATCTGGGGATTAGTTTCAGTCAGTGCCTGGGTGCCGTTGCCATGATGCACATCCCAATCCAGAATGGCAACCCGATGAATCCCTGGTTGCTCCAGAGCGTAGTAAGCAGCGATCGCGGCATTGGAAAAAATGCAAAATCCCATACCAGTAGAACGAAGAGCGTGGTGACCGGGTGGACGTGCCAGCACAAACGCGGGTTCTCCCGTTTGCAATACCTGCTGAACTCCATCTAACCAGGCATTAACCGCCAGTTGCGCTACTTCAAAACTGCGGGCAGAAACCGGAGTATCCGTATCAATGTAACCACCTCCCTGGTTTGCCAGTCGGCGGACTCCTTCAATGTAGCGCTCCGAATGAACCTTCTGAAGCATCGGCATCACAGGACGTTGCTCCACGGGCGTAGGCAACCTCCACTCCAACTTTTCTGCCCAAGTAGTAGCCTGCAAAGCATTTCTGATGGCAGTCAAGCGCTCTGGCTTTTCCGGGTGAAAATAGCCTGTCTCGTGCAGCAAAAACTCGTCAGAGTAGATGATGGGGAGCATGGGTAGGAGGAGGGAGAGGGGAGGGGTCAAGGGAGAGTTAGTTGAGAGTTGAGAGTTTTGAGTTGAGAGTGAGGAAACCCACCACCGACTTTCCCAACTGGTTACCTCTCCCAATTTTAGGGCTGAAGCAGTAAGTCAATTAACTCAGTTACCCCGGTTCCTCGACTGCTAATAGTCACCCAATCTACCTGTTGTTTGACGGCAGGCAGGGCATTGGCAACGGCAACGGAGTAACCACAAATTTTGAGAAAGACGAGATCGTTTTCGGCATCTCCAACGCCTGCGATCGCCTCTAGCTCAATGCCCATCTCAGCGGCAACGGCAACCAGTCCAGCCGCCTTGTCCATCCCAGTTGGCAGAATCATTACTGCCCCTTTATTCAAAATGACCTGTAAATCCAGCCCCATTTCCTGAATCAGGGCATTCGCCTCGACACTGTGAGGTTCCCAGGTTGCTACGATGACACGACCCACCGTGACGACTGGGTAGTTTTGCTGGAGGTTTGCAAATTCCTGCGAGATAGAGCGCTCAGAGGATTGGATAGCTTTCTGGATGCGATCGCTCAAACGCTGAGTAAACTCCTGGGAAGGGCGTACAGCCAGTGGTTTCTCAATTTGAATAGCCGGTTGGTAAAGCAGTGCTCCATTTTCTGCGACCACCCAATCAAACCGATCAAGACAGGGACAAACCTGTAACAAGTCATCAAACTGCCGCCCGGTGATCAAAATTAGCTTACGTCCGGCATTGCGCCAGCGATCTAACGCTGCCAGGGTGGGGGTATCGACCTCTCCATCCTGGGCAAGGGTGCCGTCGTAGTCAGTCGCGATCGCTAAAGATGTCATTGTGCTGGAAGGTAGCTATTTGTTAAAACGCCAGTACCAGAGCTATTATGACCTTTCGTTTTGGATTGAATGTAGTTTTGACACAGCATTAGAGCGATCGCATGTGCCCAATAAGGTTTAGCACCGGAAGTAAGTGTCGATGCGTACCAGACTATCTACTTTCCAGCCTTATTTCAGCAACCTCCGTTTGTCTCGTTCTCTCATGACTAAACTAAAGCTTTGGTAATGTCATGCTAAAAGCTCCAGCTTCCATGTCATACCAATTTGAGTTGAACCTACGGCAGATCCCGGTACGGGCTTGGCAGTGCCAAGCCCCTCCTGAACTTTGATGTGCTCACAAGTCCGTTTAAATCGGTATCAGATTGAGGCAGGAAGCTAGAGCTTTCACCGGAGGGTTATCAAGCTAGTGTTCTGTCAAGAATTATTTTGGGGTTGAAATCCCCAAAATAATCACCCCTTTCCTATCCCAGATTCACAAACACAAAGTTGACAAACCACTAAAGCCTGGGGTTATCAGGCAGATACAGAAGTGGTCACTTCCGAATTGGAGTACCGCAGGGATAGGTTGCAACTAGCTCCCGTTCAGGTTCAATCACCGGAATTGGTGTGGCAATCAGGTGGGCAGGGTTTGCCTTTGCCGCCTCATAATCAGCTTTTAGTTTTGCCAGCATTTCACTACGGCGGTCATAGAGCCGCTTCAATGGACGCGGTTGACACTGGTTTGTGACATAGGCAGTCATAATGGGCAGGGCGATCGTGCTATCGGTGTAGCAAACGATGGTGCTTGGCAGTTCTTCGGGATCAACTTTGCCCCAACTGACGGCTTCGCTCGGCGTAGCCCCAGAGAGTCCCCCCGTATCGGGACGGGCATCGGTTACCTGGATGAAGTAGTCATGCCCACGCTCTTCTAACCCCAGAACTTCGTGCAGTTGAGGTTGGGTTTGCAATAGAAAATTCTTGGGACTGCCGCCGCCGATGATCAGGGCAGCGCTCTTCCCTTCAACGCCGGGAATACCAGTCTCACGGGCAGCGTAAGCGATCGCTGCCGTTTCATTCACATCCAATGAGGGATCCAATACCAGTTGAGAACCTTCAAGGGCGATCGCTGCAACGTTCATCCCAATGGAACTGTCACCGGGAGAAGAGGTGTAGATAGGAACGCCACATTCGTAAGCCGTTGCTAACAGACAGGAATTTTTCACCCCCAGTTGCTTTTCAACCTCGCGCACATACTTGCCCAGCAGGTAGTGAAACTCTGCCGTGCTCATACGCTTCTGAAATGGCTCTGCCTTCAAAATTTCTCTTAGAAATGCGTCCGTTTCCAGTAACACATCGTATTCAAACACGATGTCATAAATCCGAATTCTTCCTTCCTGACGCAATTTCACATCATCTAGAAATGGGCTGCTGGAGTAGAGTTCCAGTCCCAGCCCATAGTGCATATCATGATAAAGGTTTGCCCCGGTGCTGATAATCCAATCGACAAAACCATTGCGAACCAGGGGAGCCAGAACAGAGACTCCAAAACCTGCCGGAGTCATGGCACCGGACAGACTCATCGCAACTGTCACCCCTTCCTGCATTACTTCACGACTTAGGAGGTGGCAAATCTCACGCAGACGAGCAGAGTTATAGGCCGTAAAGTATCCATCGATTAAATCCACGACGCTGATCTCCGCAGGCATGGGGGAGGGTGCGATTTTGTGGCTGAGCAGTTTTGACATCTTGGCACTCCGAAAAGACTAAACGGCATAAATTAGGGCTGAAGAAGTGAACATGGGCACTCCAAATACCCGGTGCTTCTGCACACAGAGGCATCAGCAGCGATAGCCGACTAAAGCAGCGCTGCAAAGTGTTTGAGAGTCTGAAAATCACCCGATTCCATAGAACCAGGTCTAGGGCGTAAATCTGGTCAGCTTCCATAGTGCAGTCGTCTCAACTGCAAGCAGGCAAGATGTCTGTCCTACGGTTGCCGAACTTCCGCCTTGTCGCACTAGACCTCGGATGATATCTACTTCGAGACAATCAACTCCACGACGGATATTGAATTAAAGAATTCTCCTGAAGAGAACATGACCGACCGAGTTCGTGACCAGGAGCAAAGGACAAAGCCCAACCAAGGGCATACTGCCGTCAACTCATGCGAATCGCGAACCTCAAGTTACAGGTCGGTCAGCTCATACTGGGCGCTTCACACCGATCAACCCATGATAGCGCCGGGTCGCACTGCCGTTTCCGCTTTAGTTTCATCTCTAGATACCAGAGCAAGTGGTATCCAGTCAGGGAAAGAGGTCTCAATTCTTTTGTACAACCTTCAGACACTAACTTTCCTAATCTAACATCAATATTTCAAAGCTTCTCGATGAAACTACGGATTTCTTTAAGATTTTTTCTGACAAGCAGAGTTAGGTGTTCATTAAACTTGTGAAGGTAAGCGGCAAAGGTTCATAGATTTACCAGCCATGTCAACCGGCTTTCCCATTAGTTCTTCAACGGTTGAGCAATCCAACCGCCCTACGCGATCTGCCCATTGGCACACATTTCCTGAGATTTTGCGACGGCTTCACCAGGAGCATATTTATATTCATCCGGATCAATTGGCAGAATTTATGTTGTTCCACGGTTTGCCGGTAGATCTCCGTTACGTCCCTAAGCATTTGGTGCAGCGGGCACAATTCATTAACGACAACTACCAGGGTGATATGGCAACAGAAAACCTGGTAAACGAACTGCCCAACTTGTTTCCGTTTGAGTAGAAAAGGGGGAGGCAGTCTTGGGGGTAGCGGCATTTTCATTCGTGATACCAGACTTCTCCTCATATCCCCCTAGCACAAAGCGCCTCTCAAAGGACAAACTGGTGCAAGCCACTATAGGAGTTAGACGTGACCGATAGTTTAGAGACTGAACTGACGACTGGAGCGATCGCCGCCGATGCCTCTACCGATACTGCTTACCGCAAGAAAATGCAGCGACGGAAGGAGGTGCAGGAGCAGCGTCTGGCGGGGATGACCAGTGAGAAGGGACTGGTCATTGTTCACACAGGGAATGGAAAAGGGAAGACCACAGCCGCCCTGGGAATGGTGCTGCGATCGCTGGGTCATGGCTACCGGGTGGCGATCGTCCAGTTCATTAAAGGAGCCTGGGAACCGGCTGAAAAAGCCGCCTTTAAACCCTGGACCCAAGGGATGAACGGCAATTTGCCCCAGCTAGAGTTTCACGCGATGGGTGAAGGCTTTACTTGGGAAACACAGGATCGCGATCGCGATACTCACCTGGCACACCAAGCCTGGGACAAAGCTCTAACTTTTATCAGCAATGCTGACTTCAAGTTAGTCTTGTTAGATGAGGTCAATGTGGCGTTGAAGCTAGGCTATCTGGCAGCCGAGCAAGTCATAGCAGGACTTGAACAAAAACCGGCTAATTCCCATGTTGTTTTAACTGGACGGGGTGCCCCTGAGGCTTTGATTGAGCGTGCTGACCTGGTGACCGAAATGGCTCTAGTCAAACATCCCTTTAGAGAACAGGGCGTTAAAGCACAACCAGGGGTAGAGTTTTAGCGTTTGTGTATTTGAATACAACCTTTGAGAGAGGTTTGAAATAGTTGGACTTCCTATCGTGTGAAGCACAGGTGGATAGCTAAGAGGCGTGGGTACCACGCTTCTATTTCATGTGGCCATATCAAAGCTTTACCTCGCTTTGCACGAATATTTCAGGAGGTTTAAGTGACTTTATTTCACTCTATTCGCAAGGTTCTGATTACCCTATCTTTGGTTCTGGTTCTATTTACAACTTCAGCCTGTGCTGGAACGGTTCAGGCAACTCAGCCAACGTCTGTGCCCCAACTGGGCTATAGCCAGATTGAACGTGGCAGTACTTCAGCAGGTCAAAATTTTGGTAACTGGGTTGTGCAAAATGCTGGGGGTCTAGTTCAAGATGCCTATGTGCGTGGGAACGACAAATTAGGTGTCGTCGTTTCTCCTCAGGTGCGTCCGAATGAGGTTCGCCCGTTAGCAAAATCGCTGGTTCAGGGATTCCATAACAGCTTTCCTGAGCGAAACTTATCTGTGCTGGTATATGCCCCAGATAAGAAGCTGATTTTGACCGCGAATTACAACAATACAACTCGACAAATTGAATACCAGTAGATAAACCTTATCCAAGTTGAGAACTGGAGATTTTTCCTAGGAAAAACTACGGGTTTCTAAGTTGGTGAGGTTTAGGAACGAATTTCTAGATAGGAGTTTTGAAATGCCTAACAGCGAAGAATATAAACGCCAGATTATGAAGGATCTGTCGCGTGGAAATCAAGATTCGATCGATTCTTCATCCAATGAGTCAGTCAACGAATACGAAAACTTTGATGACTTTGCCCAACGTTCTTCTCGTGATGAACGGCGGCAGCTATTTGGGAAAGCCTTTCATCCCGATCGCATCCCTTCTAGCCAGATGGAGCCAGAGTTGCAGAAGGCAATTGCCCAAATTAAGCCAAATGAGCGCGATGATGTGGCAAAAGAGTTTTTCAGCCACTTAAAGAAACGGGGCTTGAGCGATCGAGATCTGGAGCGCCAGTTGGGGCTTTCGACTCACCATGCCAGCAAGATGAACGCAGATGATGTTTCTAAACTGGCAACCTTTACCTACCACAGTCATCCAGACATTTTTCAGGAAGTCCTGGCAGATCAGCCTGCAATCCTTAAGTTCATCAGCCATCCAATGGTGGGAGCAGCACTGGGGGCGATCGCAGCTAAGTGGTTGAGCCGTCGATAATCCTTAATTAGGTGTCAGGTGTCAGGTGTTAGGTTGAAAAAGATGGTGTGATCAGGGTTACCCCTAAACAGACCTCCGAAATCTTTCAGATTTCGGAGGTCTTAAATTCTTTGGGACAATAAAACAAAAAGGCAGCAGGAGCGATTTAGCTTCCCCTGCTGCGTGCTTTAGCCTTTTAGCTTTCGCTTTACCCGTTGACTGCCAGAGCCAGGAATGCTAGCAATCCGCCCACTAGGTAAAACAAAGACACAATGCGGGTTTCTGACCAACCAGAAAGCTCCAGGTGATTGTGATAAGGAGACATTTTAAACAAACGTTTGCCAATGCCATCAGGTCCTTTCGTTGCTTTGTAATAGGACACCTGGGCAATCACTGAGAGCGTTTCAACGAGAAACAAACCGCTGATAATTAAAAGCGCGAACAAACTATTGGTCAAAATCGCAACTGCCGCCAAGGCACCCCCTAAAGCCAGGGAACCCGTGTCTCCCATGAACACTCTGGCAGGATTACGATTGTGCGCCAGAAAGCCGACACAACTCCCACTCAAAGCAGCACAGAATAGCATTAAATCAGGATGAGAGGGGGCAATGAGGGCACCCAAACCCAGAAGGGCGATCGCCACCGTCCCCGCCGCCAGACCATCTAAACCATCCGTTAAATTGGTCGCATTACTCTCTGAAACCAGGACAAAACCTGCCAGCAACCAGAAAAGAACTCCCAACGGTAGTGCTAAGCCAAATGGAAGGGCGATCGCAGTAATACTGATTGATTGAGTCAACCAGAGCCAGAGGCAGAAAAGAGCGGCAAAGCCAATTTGCAATCCCAATTTCATGCGGGGAGAAATCCCCTTATTGGACTTACAGCGAATAATTTGCCAGTCATCCAGCCACCCGATCGCCCCATAGGCAACCGTTAGAGCAGACACCGCAACCACATTGGCAGAAAAACCAGACCAAAACAGGGAAACCACAACTGCAACCGGCAGGAAAAAGATCCCCCCCATGGTGGGAGTGCCCGCCTTTTTCAAGTGCGCCTGGGGACCATCTTCTCGAATAATTTGACCAGCTTTGAGCGATCGCAGCAAAGGCACCGCCCAAAAGCCAAGACCTGCTGCTGCCAGAGCACAAACCCAGAAGGGAAGTGCCAGGGAAAAAGTTTGTCCAAACCGCCCTGCGGTCAGATCAAAAAAGACAGCGGCAAGGCTGAGTCCAACAGTCAACAGAATAAACAGTACCGCTCCTGAGAGTCTTAATGTCCGACTGGGAAATAACTTAGCGTCCACAAGTCTCCTGTATCACTCCACACACTACACACACACCGAATCATCGATTCTCGAAAAGCCAAACAAATCTTAATCAAGTAAGCCAGACAGAAAGCTAATCTAAAAACTCGAAGGGCTTCAGGTGAGAGATTTAATCTTCCAGTTCAAGCTCGTCATCGTCATCATCGAGATCAAAGCTGTTGTCATCACCCCCCATCAGGTCGCTAATGTCTTCTCCTTCATCTTGAAGGTAGTCAATATCACTGCCTTCACGCGCCAGAAGACGCCCACTGTTTTCAAGCCAGTCCAAAATAGAAGACTCTTGCTTGAGCGGGATGACAGCCGCCCGCTGATTACGAGGTTCTTCACGGAGAGAGGGATTATACGTCATATCTTCGGGATTGGATTAACAATATAGACAGGCTACTATTCTAAATCTTTCAGCATTATGGACGCACCGTCCACCACCCTCCGGATGAAACACCCAGAGTGTATCACTATAGAAATAATTTGCAAGGTTTTTTTTGGATTTGCAGGTTTTTACGCACAAATATCAGGAATTGCAGCAATGATTGGCAAAGCAACTTTATTAGAAACCATCGCAGGCAAAAACCGGGGTTTGCTGACAACCGATACAGAAAGACTGGCAATTCTGGCGGCGATCGCTCAGTTAGAGGATCGTAACCCGACTCCCCGTCCAGTTGAAGCGATTGATTTATTAGAGGGCGACTGGCGACTTCTTTACACCACCAGTCGGGGCATTCTGGGTATTGATCAGTTTCCTTTTCTAAAACTAGGGCAGGTGTATCAGTGTATCCGAGCCGCAGAACTGAAAGTCTACAACATCGCTGAAGTCTATGGTCTACCGTTGTTAGAGGGTTTAGTCAGTGTTGCCGCTCGGTTTCAGCCCGTTTCTGAACGTCGGGTTAATGTTAAATTCGAGCGTTCTATTCTGGGGTTGAAGCGAATTATGGGCTATCAGACTCCGGGCAGTTTTATTCAGCAGATCGAGTCTGGGCAACAATTTGCGGCGATCGATTTCAATATCGAAAACCGTGATCAGCAGGGATGGCTGGATATTACCTATCTGGATGAAGACCTGCGGATTGGACGGGGAAATGAGGGCAGCGTGTTTGTACTGACGAAAGGCTAAAGGCTAAAAGGGAAAGGATGGGCGGCTCGCTATTCCCGCAGGCTTAGGATAAAGAATGAAGGGGGGAAAGATGGTTCGGGAAAAGATAATAGAAGACTTGCCCGATGATGCAGCAGATAACGGATCTCCTGATAATAGGTCTGTCGATAAAGAAAAGCGTTCATCCTTTATCCCTTACCCTTTATCCTTCCCCATCCGCCTATCCCAGGGGCAGCTAAATTTGCTGTCAACCTGTCCACGGAAATTTCAGCATACCTATTTAGAGCAACTGGCTACGCCTACCACACCTGAACAACAGGAAAAGTTAACTTGGGGTTCCCGGTTTCACTTGCTGATGCAGCAGTGGCAGCTTGGGTTACCAGTCGATCGCCTGGTTCGGGAAGATAGCAAGCTCCAGCACTGGTTTGCTGCCTTTACCGCTGCCGCACCCCAAATTTTGAAGCTGGATGCTGAGGACAACTCAACCCAACGACACAGTGAATATCCTCTGACGATCGCATTCGAGGGCTATTTGCTCACCGTGATCTATGATTTATTGATTTCCAACCAGAAACAGGCAAAGATTTTGGATTGGAAAACCTATCCCCGTCCTCAAAAGCTCCGCTGGTTAGAACAAAATTGGCAGACTCGACTTTATCTATTTGCTTTAGCTGAGACTGGGGCGTATGCACCAGAACAAATCTCAATGACTTACTGGTTTTTTCAGACTCAGGATTCATCGGTCGCAAACCCTCAAAGCTTTGCGATCGCCTATGACACACCCAAACATGAAGAAACTCGTCGGGACTTAACCCATCTCTTGAGCCAACTAACCCACTGGTTAGAGCGCTATCAGGCGGGGGAGCCTTTTCCCCAGATACCACCAGACGCAAATCAGTGTGAATCCTGTAACTTCGCGGTTCGGTGCGATCGGGCAGCGTTCCGTTCTGAAAAGCGCGACACCCCCCAATCTGATCAAGCCTTCTCGACCAGTCCAGTCTCCGATTTTTCAATCCCCAACCTTGCAGACATTCAGGAAATCTCCCTTCCTCTATGACCGACACCTCCAAAGACCAACCCCTCCCCATTAATGTTCGGGATATGGATATTAATGACCTGGCTCCCGTGTACCACCTGGGAGAGTCCTTATTTACCAGTGACCTTTACCCTTATATCTATCGCACCTGGGATCAGTGGGAAGTGATTGGGCTGTATAACACCGATCCGGAGTACTGTTTGGTCGCTGAAACTGACAACCAACTGGCGGGATTCATCCTGGGCACGATTATCAACAAAGCTTCCTGGACTTATGGTTATATCATCTGGCTGGGGGTAAATCCGGCTTTTCAGCGGCGCGGAATTGCCGAGCGTCTGGTCGATAAGCTAGTCGAGCGCATGATCGATGATGGTGCCCGGTTCATGATGGTCGATACCGATCCAGAGAATGTTCCAGCCGTGAAGTTCTTTACCCGCAAAGGCTTTGGCAACATCCGAAAACATGTCTTTCTATCCATGAACCTCAGTAAACACGAATATTACGGCAAGCTCATTGCCTACGAACGAGAGAAGGCAGAACGCGCCGTGTGGAAACGCCCACGCCGTCCGAATAAGTCTTGAAGGATAGAAGATAGGGATAGAGAGGATTAGGCGTTAATAGTTATTGGTCATTGGTCTTTATAGATAACAAATGACGAATGACGAGTGACAAACAACTTTCAACTCTCAACTTTCAACCTCTGACATCTTCCATGCCCGATCGCACCCTTCAATGGCAAATTCACTCAGCCGCCCCGCCGCCGCCCTGGTTTACTGACACCATTCGACGGCAGGTGCCAACTATTGATGGGCGCTATCTTGCTCAGCTTCTATGGCAACGAGGGATGCGCGACCCGGAGCGATTGGCTGGTTTTCTCGATGCTGAGTGCTATCAACCCGCCAGTCCCTTTGCCTTTGGACAGGAGATGCAGTGGGCAGTCGATCGCCTGGGTCGGGCGTATCGCAATCACGAACCTGTCGCTATCTGGGGAGACTTTGACGCGGATGGTGTAACCGCCACCTCCGTCCTGTGGGATGGGTTGGGACAGTTCTTCACCCAACAGAAAACACTTTTTTACTACATTCCCAATCGACTCACAGAATCCCACGGTTTATCTCGTCAGGGAATTGACTGGTTGCATGGAAAAGGTTGTCGGCTGATGGTAACCTGCGACACGGGCAGCACCAATCTGGATGAGATTGAGTACGCCCACAGCTTAGAGATTGATGTGATTGTGACTGATCATCACACGCTTCCGGCAGAGCGTCCGCCAGTCACGGCTATCATCAATCCCCGCTACCTGCCTGCGGCTCATCCTCTGGCAACGCTATCGGGAGTGGCAGTGGCATACAAGCTGGTAGAAGCCCTTTACGAAACATTACCAGAAGTGCCGCAAAAGCCCCTGGAGCATCTCCTGGATCTGGTCGCGATCGGGTTGATTGCTGATCTGGTGGAGTTGAAGGGGGACTGTCGCTATCTGGCACAACGAGGGATTGAGCAGTTACAGAAACAATCCAATCCGGCAACGGTGACGCGCCCCGGCGTGGCAAAGTTGCTGGAGTTTTGTAAGCGGAGTGGCGATCGCCCCACGGATATTTCCTTTGGTCTGGGTCCCCGGATTAATGCCGTCAGTCGCATCCACGGAGATGCCCATTTCTGTGTCGAACTGTTGACCAGCCAGGATACCCACCTCTGTACCCATCTAGCAGAAGCAACGGAGCTGGCAAACACTCGCCGCAAAGCTCTGCAAAAAGAGGTGGCAGAGCAGGTCACCCGTCAATTAGCTCAACTTGATTTGTCTACGACCAGCGTAATTGTACTGGCGGATGAGCAATGGCAGGTAGGCGTGTTGGGGCTAGTTGCTGGACAGATTGCTCAGGAGTATGGGCATCCGACGGTTTTGTTGAGCCTGGAAGGGTTGGTGGGAGAGGGGGAGAGAGAAGAGGGGAGAGAGGGAAAGGGGGAGGATTTGCAGACTCAAATTCAACGTCTGAAGGCGAGGGTTCCGCTTGCCCGTGGATCTGCTCGTTCAGTGAACAATATTGACTTGTATCAACTGGTGAAAGACCAGGCGCATTTGCTGACGAAGTTTGGTGGGCATCCCTATGCGGCGGGGTTGAGTCTTCCAGTACAAAATCTGCAACTGTTCAGAGATGGGATTAACCAGAAGTTGCGGCAGTCTGCTGACCCAACGGATGCCACGCCACGGGTACAGTCAGACCTGACGGTGACCGTGGCAGAACTGGGGAAAGAACTGTTTCAGGAATTGAAGCTGCTTGAACCCTGCGGCATGGGCAATCCGGTACCTCGGTTGGTGATTCAGAATTGCTGGTTTGACCGGGTTTGGAATAAGAAGATTAAGGACTGGCAAGGGCGACAGGTGCAGTACATCAAAACTGAATTTGAACTTTGGGACGAGACGGTTTCAAAGGGATTTGCGGGTGTCTGGTGGGGGCACTACCGGGATGAGCTGCCATCCGGACGGTGTGATGTGGTGGTCGAACTGGACAGCAATAATTATAAGAAACGCTATGAGGTCCGGCTGGTTGCCGTTCGCCCTTGTGAAGATGATCTTCAATCACTGGCTGAAACAGGGTGGATCCTGGATCTGCGAGAGGCGATAAGGCAAGAAAATCAGGGGAGCAGGGGTGAGGAGGAGCAGAGGGGCGGGGAGGCAGAAGAACAGGGGGCACGAGCCAAACAGCCTTCGCCTTTGTTTCTGCGTCAGTGTCCCAGCAGTTGGGGTGAATTTCAGGTCTGGTTTCGCCGATCGCGGCAGGAACAACGCCCTTTGGCGATCGCCTACCCTCCGCCTGTGGATACGGCTCCCCAGGAGATCTGGCGGCAACTGGCAGGAATTGCTAAGTACCTGAGTCGCACCGGCAACACAGTGACTCGCCAGCAGGTATTGGACAGACTAAAAATTGGCGATCGCGCCCTCCAGATTGGCTTCAAAACCCTGGTCTATCTGGGTTTTGCATTTAGCTACGCGGACAATCGGTTACGGGTTACCTGGCAGGAACCCAAAGATACAGAGGAGCAAAGGAGTAGAGGGGCAGAGGAGGAATTTACTGCGGTAATGAAGCAGTTTCTGGGAGTCGTCAAGGAAGAGCAATTTCGCCATCGTTACTTTTACCAGGTACCGCTGGCAACGATTCAGGCGATGGCATCCCTGACCGAGTTGACTGAGGATCCTTAGAAACTTTGTGCTTCAAACTGAAGAACTGGTGGCAAGATGGCGAAGTGGGAAGATGGTAGACCTGAGGCATTCAATGTCAGGGAATGCTTCACTGTCTACGCTCGTTCTGGAGATCTGTGTGGGGAGGATATATGAACCGGATCAGATTCGTCGGTTCCCTGAGTCTGGGAATTTTACTGCTGTTAATCGCTGGGCGATCTCAGGCTTTACCAGGTCAATCACCGGATGAAGCTGAAGCCTGGATTCAGGCACACCCGACTCTGCGCCCCACAAGTGGTGAAAAGCTGCTGATCCGCAAGAGTGCCACACCCGCCCAGCGATTCCAGTTCAAGTCATCCCTGCTCCAGGTTGGTAGAGCTGCGCCGGGACCGACGGGTGGTATCATCCGCACGGAAGAAATTTCCATTTACGACATGATCAATGGCGTGACGATCGCCCGCCTGCAAGAATCCCTCCGGTCAATCTATGGCACCGTGGTTTATCAGGACTATGCCAGTGCAAAAGTTGTCTACCGCTATCCCGAACCTGTCAATGTCAATCAGGCGGTTAACCAGAAAGCACCTCTGATGGCAGCAGTTCAAGGGGAAGTGCGCTCCGGCGATCGCTACGCCTACTGGCTGGAAATTGCTAGCACCAACGGATTTGCCTATACAGGCAGAGCAACTGTGTTTGTGAAAAATGATCTGCCCAAATTACTAACAGAGCTTCAGAACCGTTAGAGATGGTTTGGTAGTTCAATTGAAAGCAAGGAGACATCGGGGGATCTTGGCTACTGACTTCTGACTCCCTCGACTCCCTAAGCTCAGTGTGTGTTGCACTCAACCAAGAATTCCTACATAGCAGACCTGCCGCCAGATAAGCATTTCAACTTTTTTCCAGAAAAATTTCTGGCAGCGATCGCATTTTTCCGGATGGGGTGAACTGCCAGCGGATAAAGATTACATAACCTGAATCAAAGGGTTAGCAAAACACCTCACAAGTTCGGCAGCGCATAACCGATAACCTTTTTCACTACTCAAGGAGTCAATCATGGAAGCTACAGCAAAAGAACTGCAAAACAATGAACTGTTCACTGACCTTTCCGAAGAGGAATCTTCCACGGTTTCTGGAGGTCACTACTACGGTGGTTACGGTTGCTACAGACCCCGTGCCTACTACCGGAGCTACTACCGCCCCGTAGCCTACTATCACAGACCCCGTTACCGCACAGTTTCTTACTACCGCCACTGGTAGTCCCCTGCGTGGTACTTGGAGTCTAACTGTCTAACGACGGTTTGTAGTTCGTAACTGTGACACCCGCAAAAGCGGGTGTTTTTTTTCGGAACAGATGGGGATGCCGGTGAAGAGTGCTGATATAGCAATCCATATAGGATCGCGGGAGGTTGCTGGGTGGAAGGATTGTTCTTGACTTTCTCTAACTTCAAACACTTGAAACACTATCTAGGGTCGCTTCATCTACCAGGAAAGCGAGACCGATCAAAGAAATTTTCCGTTGTTCTCCAGCAGAATGAAGAGGACTGTGGAGCCGCCTGCCTGGGGGCGATCGCCAAACATTATGGACTCAACCTGACGCTCAACCGCTTGCGGGAAGCCGTTGGTACCGGGCAGCAGGGAACCACACTGTTAGGACTTAAACGGGGAGCCGAAGTTTTAGGATTTAACGCCCGTTCAGTCCGTGCCTCGGTTGAGATTTTGGAGCAGATGGATGAAGCCCCCCTACCCGCCATCATTCATTGGATGGGAAGCCACTGGGTTGTTTTGTACGGGCAGCAAAATCAACAGTATGTTGTCGTCGATCCGGCAGTGGGCGTGCGCTACCTCTCCAAGGAGGAACTGTGCGAAGGATGGGTAGACTGGACAATGCTATTGCTGGAGCCAGACCCCGTCCGGTTCTATGCCCAATCCTCGGATGAACCCGTTAAGGGCATCGGCAGCTTTTTTCAGCGGATCTGGGTCTATCGCAAAATCCTGACAGAAGTGTTGCTGATCAACGTGCTGCTGGGCTTGTTGTCGATCGCCACACCCTTTTTAATCCAGGTACTAACAGACGATGTGCTGATTCGGGGAGACACCCGCCTGCTGAATGGGCTGGCACTGGGAGTGATTGTGCTCAACCTGTTTAGCAGCAGCATGGGGTTGGTTCAGGCAAATCTGATTGCCTATTTTGCCCAACGATTAGAGCTGGGACTGGTCCTGGAATTTGGGCGGGCGATTTTGCGCCTACCGTTGACCTATTACGAAACCCGCCGTAGTGGGGAAGTGGTCAGTCGTCTAAGGGATATTCAAGAACTCAACCAGTTGGTATCCCAGGTGGTTGTCAGTTTGCCCAGCCAATTTTTTGTGGCGATTGTTTCCCTGCTGCTGATGTTCCTATTTAGCTGGAAGCTGACCCTCGTCGCCCTGATCATTGGGGTGCTGATGACCATTTCTACCGTCCTGTTCTTACCCACTTTGCAGCAAAAGACCCGCAGCCTGCTGGTACTGGAAGCTGAAAATCAGGGTGTATTGGTAGAAACCTTCAAAGGTGCCCTCACCCTCAAAACCACCACCGCCACCAGCCAGTTTTGGGAAGAGTTTCAGAGTCGGTTTGGCAAGTTAGCCAATCTCTCTCTTCGTACCACCCAGATTGGGATTGTTAACAACACCTTTTCTGATCTGGTATCTGGGGTAGGGGCGGTAACTTTACTCTGGTTTGGCAGCAGCCTGGTGATTAGTCGGGAGCTATCCATTGGTCAACTATTGGCATTTGCCAGCTTTAACTCTAACGTGACCGAGTTAATCAGCACGGTAGTCAAATTTGTGGATGAGTTTGCCCGCGTTCGGACTGCCACCCAACGGCTAGGAGAAGTGATTGAACATCCGCTAGAGACGCAGGGGGATACCTCCAAGCCCTTCGTCAGAATTCCGGAGGAGGCAGAGATTGAGTGCGATCGCCTGACTTTTCACTACCCCGGTCGAGTTGATCTGCTGGATAACTTCTCCCTCAGGCTGTCCGGCGGTGAAGTGATTGCCCTGATTGGTAAGTCAGGTTGTGGTAAGAGTACCCTGGCAAAACTGATTGCAGGATTGTATACCTTGCAGTCTGGCAACATTCGGATTGGGGGGTTTAATCTGTCCGATCTATCGCTGGAGTGTTTGCGAAAACAGGTGGTGTTGGTGCCCCAGGATGCCCATTTCTGGAGCCGTTCAATTCTGGAAAATTTTCGCCTGGGAACGCCGGATGTTCCATTTGAAGAAATTGTCCAGGTCTGTCAGGTCACGGGAGCCGATGAGTTTATCAGCCGTCTGCCAGAGAAGTATCAGACGATCCTGGGTGAGTTTGGCGCAAATTTATCGGGTGGACAGCGGCAACGATTAGCGATCGCCCGTGCCCTGATTAACGATCCGCCCATCCTAATTTTGGATGAGTCTACCGGGGGGCTAGATCCCGTCAGTGAAACTGAAGTGCTGGATCAACTGCTCTACTACCGCCAGGGCAAAACCACCATCCTGATTAGCCACCGCCCCAGAGTGATCAACCGGGCTGACTGGATTGTATTAATGGATCAGGGCAAACTGATCACCCAGGGACCCTTAAAGGAATTGCGTAATCAATTGGGCGAACATCTGGATTTTCTCACCCCTTGAGACCCTTGCGCACCACTGCCTCAGCATAAATATGAGGCAGCGCAAGATCTGGCTCATCACCTTTTCCCTGGCATCCGTCCCATCCATACCCATCCACTCATCCATCAGAGGTCGTTTCACCGATATCCTTGTGGTCACTTAATGCTGAACACCCACAGGAAAAACGACGGGGCTTTACAGTGATTTCTTAGATAAGAAAACCACAACAGCGTGTGAATGAGGAGATGGGGGGATGAGGAGATGGGGGGATGAGGAGATGGGGGGATGAGGAGATGGGGGGATGGATGTACCTGTGGCTTATGCAAGGGGAAATGGCTTTAAGTTGGTAAGGTTTAACTGGCACGTTATCCAACCATCCCTTGATGAAGGCTTCTCGTCATTATTTGAATCTGATCTTGCTGTTGATATTGCTGGTGGGAGTAATACTCAGATTCTGGAACCTGGACCTTAAACCGGTTTGGGCAGATGAGGTATTGACGGCACTCTTTAGCCTGGGGCACAGCTTTGATCAGGTGCCGCTAGATCGGGCATTTCCTCTGGCAGAACTGGAGCAGGTATTTACCTTAAACCCCAATGCAACCTGTGCTGAGATTACGCAGACCGTAGCTACCCAGTCTGTACATCCGCCTCTTTTCTTCTGCTGGATGCATCAGTGGATGACCTGGGTTAGCTCGCTGCCCCAGTCGTGGGCATGGAAGTTAAGGGCACTGCCAGCGCTGGCTGGCGTGGGAGCGATCGCCGCCCTCTATCAGCTCAACCGGGTTGCCTTTTCTCCCAATGCCGGATTAGTCAGTGCAGCCCTGATGGCGGTGTCTCCCTTTGCAGTTTACCTGTCTCAGGAAGCCCGCCACTACACCTTACCCATGCTGCTGATTACGCTGGCATTGTTGGGTCTTTACCAGATCCAGATGGATCTTTACTATCAGCGCTTTCGACCGACCGTATGGCTGGGCTGGGTCGCGGTCAATAGTCTTGGCTTTTATGTCCACTACTTTTTTCTGCTGGCATTCACTGCTCAGGTAGCCACACTGCTGGTTAACTTCCTCAGCTTGAAGTATCTTCCATCTCTCCACCCACGCTCCTCGTCCCTGCGGCTGGGGCGATCGCTGGGGATCATCGCGCTTGCGATCGCTGGTGTCTGCCTCACCTACCTTCCCTGGCTACCGACCTTAAGTAGCCACCTTACCCGCCCCGAAACAGACTGGTTGAACACGCCATACGCTAGCTGGCTAAACGCGATCGCTCCGCTGTATCAAATTCCCCTGGGCTGGATGGTCATGGTCATTGCATTGCCCGCAGAAAGCCAAAGTCTCTGGATTGCGGTGCTCTCTGCCGGATTCATGTTGCTATTCAGCGGTTGGCTTGCCTGGAGCACAGCAGGACAATTCTGGCGGCTCTGGAGTACACCCGAAACCCACCTGGCAACTCGGATGCTGGTCGTGTTCATTCTGGTTGTCATGCTAGAGTTTCTGGCGATCATCTATTTGCTGGGGAAAGATATTTCCCAGGTTCCCCGTTATAACTTCATTTACTTTCCAGCCATGTGTGCCCTGTTGGGAGCTAGTTTGAGCAGAGGATCCGGGGAGGGGCGGAGCCGCAGAACAGGGGAGCCGGGGGACAGGGGAGCCGGGAGGCAGAGGGGGAGGGGCATAAGCCGGGGTGAGGTGTTGGTTTCTGTTCTATTGGTAGGGGTGATCAGTAGTGGGCTGGTGGTTTCCAACCAGGTGTTTCAGAAACCTTACCAACCAGAACAGGTCGCCAGAAACATGCTCGTAGAACCAGACAAGCCTCTACTGGCAAGCCTTGCTTATATGGATTTTCAGGATGTGGCGTTGGGGCTTAGTTTTGCCCTGGCATTAAAGGACGAGATGGTTAACCCGATGGCTAAACCAGATGGTTTCTTTGCATTTCTGGCGCGATCGCAGGGATACGAACAGGTCTGGCAGTCTCTCGCCCAGCTCAAACCCCCTCTTTCCCTGCCGCTTAATTTTTGGTTAGTGGCTCCCGGTCTACGGCGAGTCGATTACCCGGCAAAACTTTCCTTAGCAACCAGCCAATCTGTAACTCCAGCCATCTGCGCGATCGATGCAACTAATTATCACCGGCTAGGAGTTCCCTATCAGATGTATCGGTGTCATGTTGTTGGTGCAGCCCAACGTAACGGTAGATCTGAAGTAGTCACGCAGGGGCAGTAAACTTTTGTGGAAGTTGACTAGTGGTCTGTCAAGAATTATTTTGTGTGGGCTGAAAACCCCAAAATAATCACCCCTTTCCTATCCCAGACTCATAAACACAAATTTGACAATGCACTAGAATGAAAGGCAATGACACTGGCTGTAGCCTTTCATGCCCCTGTCGCGGTTTCTTCTTCTCATCTTTGGCATCATCCTGATTCTGGGTTTAGCGATCTGGCTGATTGATGCGCTCCAGCGGCTTTTCTGGCAACTATCCTATTACCCCCTGCTATCGCAGGCTCTGCTGTTCCTGATCATTGTTCTGATTGGGGTACTGATTGCAGCATTTATCTACTATTTTTTCTGGTTGCCCCAACAACAGAAGCAGAAGAAAAAGCGGGCACGGCGATCGCCGCCCAGAGTTCCCGTTGCTAAAACGGAAGCGGCGGAAGAAACTTTGAAAGCGGTGCGGCAGCAAGTTGCCCAAATCCAGGATGAGGTTGCCCGTCAAGAACTCCTCAGTCGCTCCCGCGAGATTGAACAGAACTTTTCACGCGGAGAGATCCAGGTTGTTGTGTTTGGCACTGGCTCGGCAGGAAAAACCTCGATTGTGAATGGGCTAATTGGGCGCATGGTGGGGGAAGTAGGTGCCCCCATGGGAACTACAGAGGTTGGAGAAACCTATACCCTCAAACTGAAAGGGCTGAATCGGGAAATTCTGATTACTGACACACCGGGAATTCTGGAAGCGGGAGTCGCGGGAACCGAGCGAGAACAGTTGGCACGGCAATTAGCGACTGAGGCGGATTTGCTTCTGTTTGTGCTGGACAATGATCTGCGCCAGTCCGAGTATGACCCGTTGCAGGCATTGGCAGAAATCGGTAAGCGATCGCTGGTTGTCCTCAACAAATCCGATCTTTTCCCTGACACCGATCGAGAAATCATCCTGGCTCGCCTGCGGGAACGGGTCAGGCATCTGGTGGCTGCTGCGGATGTAGTAGCGGTTGCGGCCCGTCCCCAGGCAGTTCTGTTGGAGGAGGGGCAGAAGTTACAGCCCGACCCGGATATCATGCCCCTGATTCGTCGTATGGTTGCCGTCCTGCGGGCAGAAGGGGAAGACTTGGTTGCCGACAACATTCTGCTCCAGTCGCAACGCCTGAGCGAGAAAGCCCGCAAATTGATCGATGCCCAGCGTCGTCGTCAAGCAGACAAGATTGTAGAGCGTTTTCAATGGATTGGGGCGGGGGTGGTGGCGGCAACGCCCTTACCCGTTATCGATCTGCTGGCGGCGGCGGCAGTCAATGCCCAGATGGTAGTTGAGATCGGGCGTGTTTACGGCTGTGAAATTAACACCGATCGCGGGCGCGAACTGGCACTGTCCCTGGGCAAAACTCTGGCAAGTCTGGGCATTGTCAAGGGATCGATAACGCTCGTAACGACGGCACTCCACCTCAGTATTGGCGGTATCATTGTTGGTCGTGCGATTCAGGGAGTGACCGCCGCCTATCTGACCCGAATTGCAGGCAAAAGCTTTATTGAATACTTCCGCCAGGACCAGGACTGGGGAGATGGTGGCATTACAGAAGTTGTGCAGCGGCAGTTTCAACTGAATCGTCGGGATGAATTCATCAAGTCCTTTGTTCAAGAAGCCATTACGCGAGTTGTGCAGCCTTTGCAGTTGAATGGACCAGACCTGGAAGATGCAACAGAATTGGAAGAACTGCATCTGGAAGCAGAACTGGAGCCAAGTTTGCCACCTCAGCGATCGCCGCCTCCTGAAACTTTTCCCCCTCCCTTGGAAGACGATGACTGGGAAGCTCGCAGGACACAGGACGACTGGGAACCCTAGCAGTACGTTTAGGGATTAGGACTCAAGTTGCGATCGCCCCCGCAAATAATCTGCCAGAATTCCCCGTAACTCTATCAGTCCCGCGGTATTTAATGCAATTTGTTGCATATTGATCGATTGCTGCTCTGCGGTAATTGCCTGCTGTTGAGCAATCTGTGCCTGCTGTTGAGCGATCTGTGCCAAAACCTGTCGGATTTCGGTAATCTCAATCGTGTGCTGCTGAATCACTTGTCCCATTTCTGCCTGGGTCATCTCTCCACTTCCCTACACCTGAACTTGAAAATACTTTATCCCAATCCTACTGAAACAAGAGATTTTAGATCCCCGAAATCTTTGAGATTCCAGGGATCTTGGAGGAGTTCCATGCTTAAATCAGTGGGATCTACCCATCCCATTGGGGCAGGTACCATTTCACTACGAAAATCGAGAATTTGCACAATCAACAGGTAAGCAATACTGATTGCAATGGCGATCGCTCCCGTAATGATTGCAATAACTTTAGATCGGTTCATAGTCCCTTCCAAACATCTCCCTAACCAGTGTAGGCAAAAAAAGACAGTGGGTTATAGCAGGGGTCAGAGTTTAGAGAAGAAGACTCCTGTGAGACACAGTTTTGCATTTGCTACGTGCCCCAATCTTGATGGCTACCGCTATTCAGGAAAGGGCGTTGCTGATTTTAGGTATGAATTGAGAGTTGTATGAATTGAAACTTCGTTCCAATTCATACTGCTATTCAGCACCACCCAGGAAAGTCATTTTGTGACTGAATTCCCCGCTATCGCCATCAACCCAGTTTGCCTGATAGGATACGTCTTGAAGCACAGGACCGGAAACCAGCAGCCAGGAGCCAGAATTATAGAAAATCTCTGTCTCCTAGCTCTCGGCTTCTAACTCCTCAGGGAAATAGAAACCTTCTGATACCTGACACCTCGCACCTCACATCTCACGCCTCAAACCCTCTCTCTGCTCTCGCCCCTCTGGCATGGATAGCTACCTCGTTTCTCTAGTCATTTTTACGGCAGTCTATGCCATCTTCAGCCTCGGTCTTAACCTCCAGTGGGGATTTACAGGGCTGATTAATTTTGGGCATGTTGCTTTTATGACCATCGGAGCCTATGCAACGGTGTTGTTGAGTAACGCTGGTTTACCACTGGTTGTAGCCGCCTTGATTGGGGCATCTCTGGCAGCCTTCCTGGGATTGCTGATTGGCTTTTCGACGCTGCGATTGCGAGAAGATTACCTGGCGATCGTCACGATTGGGGTTTCCGAGGTCATTCGTCTGATCGCTCTGAATGAGGAATGGCTCACCAGTGGGGCATTTGGGATTCAACGGTTTGCCCTTCCCCTGGAAAATTTCCGCCCAACTTTGTTGAGTCGGTATGGGATGATTGCCATTTTGACGGTAATTGTTGGGTTGTCCTATTGGCAGCTTTGGAAGTGGGCACGACGGCGGTTTCAAAAGATTGGGACGATCGCCGACTCGGGACTATTACTCACTGGCGTTTGTGCGGCACTAGGGCTATGGCTGTATGGGATTTGTGCGATCGCCCTCTATAACTTTTCCGATAATCCAACCAGAAATGGACTGATGCTCGTTTCTGTCACTGTGCTGGCACTCGTTTTTTGGCGGTTAGAGCTACTCGTGCATTCTCCCTGGGGACGGATTCTTAAAGCGATTCGGGAAGACGAAGAGGTTGCGAAAGCACTCGGCAAAAATGTGTTTTGGTATAAGTTGCAATCCCTGATGCTGGGGGGCTTCATCGCCGGAATCGCCGGGGCTTTGTTTGCATGGCAACTCAGCACTGTTTACCCCGACAACTTTTTGCCGCTGCTCACTTTTAACGCCTGGACCATTGTGGTGCTGGGGGGGGCAGGCAACAATGCCGGGACGCTTCTAGGTGCCGTTATTTTCTGGGCATACCTGACCATTACCCGCGATCTCCCCCAGTTGCTTGGATTTCTCCATTCCCTGATTCCTATCATCCCACCCACGGTTGACGATGCCCGACTAGGCGCGTTTCGGATTATGTTAATTGGATTGATTCTGATTGTGCTGATGATGGCTCGACCTCAGGGAATTTTAGGCAAGAAGGAGGAACTTACCCTTGGTCGATGAATCACCGGAAGTACCCAATTTACCGCGCCCTTCCCCAGAGCAACCTGGGGCGGCGAATTTAGCCGAGATTTTGTCGGATGCTGAAGATAACAGATCTTCACCCCCTTCTCTGCAAGTGCCGCTGTTAACCGCAGGAGGGTTGATCAAGAGCTTCGGCGGCATTCGAGCCGTAGATAATGTGTCCATCGAGGTTGCAAAGGGCAGCGTTACCGGCTTGATTGGACCAAACGGTGCTGGAAAGACCACGCTGTTCAACTTACTGTCTAACTTTATTCATCCAGATCAGGGGCGTGTGCTACTCGATGGTGAGCCGATTCAAAACCTGCAACCCCATCAAATTGCTCAACTGGGGATGGTACGCACGTTCCAGGTCGCCCGTGCTCTGTCTCGCATGTCTGTCCTGGAAAATATGCTGCTGGCAGTTCAAAAGCAAACAGGTGAAAACTTTTGGCGAACCTGGTTTGAGGGCAAGCGAATTCGGGCAGAAGAGCGGCAACAGAAAGAACGGGCAATGACGATTCTGGACTCAGTGGGGTTGGCTCACATGGCAAATGAATACGCAGGGTCCTTGTCAGGTGGTCAACGGAAACTGCTGGAGATGGGGCGGGCATTGATGACAAACCCCCAACTAATTCTGCTGGATGAGCCAGCCGCCGGAGTCAATCCTACGTTGATTAACCAGATTTGCGATCGCATCCTCACCTGGAACCGGGAAGGCATGACCTTTTTGATCATTGAACATAATATGGATGTAATTATGTCCCTGTGCGATCGCGTCTGGGTGCTTGCTGATGGACGCAACCTGGCAATGGGCACTCCTAAAGAGATTCAAACCAATCCCCAGGTATTAGAAGCATACCTGGGGCAGTAGAAGGGATTCTAACCTTAGTCCTTCTTTTTGCTTCGCTTTCTGCTTCTGCCAGGTCTATCATCGTCATCATCGTCATCATCGTCATCGCTCCGAACCATGACACGGACAGGAGTGCCTAATCCTGGTTGAAACTGAACCGGCATGCCTTCTGGGTCAAGCTGAACGGGCATTCCCCCTGGAGGCACTGGAACAGGCACTGCTCCGGGGACAACCGGAGCAGGCACCCCCGCCGGAGCCGATGGAGTAGGTACTTGAGATGGAGTAACCTGGGCAGGCACCGTTGGCACCTGATTCACCGTCGCAGGAGGGGTTAAGAATTTTTGTACCAAAAGCGGAATTGCCGTAGCACCTGCAATCGAAACCGCACCAACCACACCTTTAGTAATTAAGGCTTTCAAGCTTTGCTCGTTCTTAGGAGAGCCAGGGTTTTCTGTCATGGCAAAAACGACTTCTGCAAAAGGTTCATTTCAATTTAATTTTCCAGTTCGATGCACCGCCTACCGTATTCCCACCCGAATCTTGACGGGATCTTCGCCCATTCCAACACTCTGACGAAACAAAAAGCACTTTGTTCCAGGTTTTTTGGCAGTGTTCACTTGATTCCTTGAACTGCAACAGCAGAGCAGAGCGTTTATCCAGGGCACTATAAAGGAAGTTCATCAGAACTCGCCGCTTTCCCTTGTTCAAGCTGGTTACGAACTCGCTGTGATCCCTATGCCAAGTCTCTATACTGAAATCGATATCAATGCCTCCAAACGCGCGGTATGGCAGGCATTAATTCATAAAGAGGCATGGAAATACTGGAATACCTTTCTTTACGATTGTGACTCCCGTCGATCGCTGGAGCAGGGTCGGGAAGTCTGGCTTTCACTACGACGGGTACCTGGAGATGAACAAACTGAATTTCAACCCAGAGTCACACTACTTCAACCGGGATTCTGTCTGAAATGGGTATCATCCATTCCCGGATTTACGAACGAGCATGTGTTTGAGTTGCAAGAAATTGGGCGCGATCGCACTCGCTATGTCCATCAAGAAAACTTTTCTGGCATATTAACTCGCTTCATCTTTCCCTTCATCCGCCAGGATGAATTGCAGGGCATTCGCCGAATGGCGCGGGAATTGAAATGGCATGTAGAGAAATAGAGGGCGTTGCCAAAAATTAAACCGACTGGCTTCAAATGAGAAGACAGCCGGTTTATAGCGTTTTTGAATCCAGTGAGGTACATGGATAGCCGTAGAACTTAAATCAAACAGATGCGATGTACTCACCCAGAAAGGAAACGCTATGGGGGAACGACCTAATCAAACCGTTGAAGAACTAGCCTCTGGAAATAAAGTCTTGCCCTTGCTTTAGAGCCTGTTGACCAATATTCTTGGCAACCCAACCCAAAGCCAGTGCCAGAGGAAGAAAAACAATGAGCAAACGCCAGTCCATAACCTTAACCTCTCGCTTTAATTGATAAAGATTTTTGAATCGCTCTCATATTTATGTTTTATCGTAAGTGGGCAAGTTTTCATAGTCTTTTTTGGCATGGATGAGGGCTAACTTTCTATAACGTTCAGCGTGGAGGATAAGTTCTGCCGCTTCATCTTCGGAAATTTGGCGCAGGACTTTGCCAGGGATACCCACAACCAGCGATCGCGCTGGCACATTTTTGGTAACAACGGCTCCTGCCCCAATGATGCTGCCTGCACCGACCCGCACCCCGTCCAATACGATGGCTCCGATACCAATTAAGCAACCCTGCTCAATGTAGGCGCTATGGATGACTGCCCGATGCCCCACTGTGACGTGATTCTCCAGCACCGTCGGTTTTCCTGGATCGCCGTGCAGAATTGCTCCATCCTGAATATTGGTACAGGCACCAATCACAATCTGTTCAATATCTCCCCGGACTACTGCCCCGTACCAAACACTGGCACCCTTTGCCACCTCAACGTTGCCAATCACCGTGGCATTAGGGGCAACAAATGCTGCCAGGGAAAGAACTGGATCGGACCAGGAAGATGGATAGTCGAGAAAATCACTCACAACAGTGCCTGAATAAGAATGAATTAAACGTAGAATTTGCTTAAGGGTAAGAACTTATCTAGCTATAATAAAATCCAGTGGCACTGATACATAGAGAACAGGCAAATTGCCCTCGATGACCAACCCCGGCTTGCAATATCCAATCTTCGGTCCGGAGATTCAGTGCCCTCACTGCCGTCAAACCATTCCGGCACTGACTCTGACAGATACCTATTTGTGCCAGCGCCATGGGGCATTTGAGGCAAATCCCAAGACTGGTGAGCTAATTCACCTTCAGTCTGGTCGGCACTGGCGGCAATGGGAGAGTGAGTGGTACCGCCAGCATACCCATCCCGATGGCATTCGATTTGAAATTCATGAAGCCCTTGATCGACTTTACACTCAAGGCTATCGGGCTACTCGTGTGATTATTGCACAACGGTATAAGGAGCTAATTAGCACCTATCTGGAGCGAAGTACACCCTGGCGCGGGCAAGCAGATTCTCCCCGCCCTCGGCTATATGGGCTTCCAGTTGAGTTTAGCCCTGATCCCAAAGAAGATCCTTGCTGGGAAGTGATCAACTTTGATCTAGAGAAGGAACCGGGGGCACCTGTGCGTTATCCCTACTTCCGATTATTTGAATAACGTAATACGGAGTACCTTCAAATTTTTGGCTTCTGGAAGAATGATTCAGCAAATTCCTCCTGGGAAAGCAGCTTAGGAGATTTCCAGATAAAAACTTACCACAGTTCCCCGCTCCGGGGACGATCGCCTGGTTTTGCATCGGGTAGACGGTCACTTAGACATTCATACTGCTCACGGGTTAGGTTGCTGGGATAGGCTTTACTCACCTGGCTCTCTCTGTGCTGTTGGTCTATTTGCAGCCTACACTGAGAGAGCTTTTTACCACCCAACCGACTTTTAAGACCTCCTCTAACACCTGATCCTCCCCCGCCCCCCTCACGCGGTAACATGAGATTTGCAAAATTAGAAAGGTTTGCTCTGCCATGCCCAATGCCTTTGTCATCGGTCTCGGAAAATCAGGCGTTGCCGCCGCACGATTACTCACACGAGAAGGCTGGCAGGTGATTGTCAAAGACCGGGGCACGGCTGAAGCCTTGCAGCAGCAGCAGCAAGAACTTGCAGTACAGGGCATTACCGTTCACCTGGGAGATGGCTTCAGTCCCGATCTGATTTCAGCATCGGATGTCCAATTGATTGTGGTCAGTCCGGGGGTACCGTGGGATGCACCAGGACTGGTACGTGCCAGAGAGCTAGGGATTGAAACCATTGGTGAGATGGAGTTGGCATGGCGGTATCTGCAAGACTGCCCCTGGGTCGGTGTCACTGGAACCAACGGTAAAACGACGACGACGGCTCTAATTGCCGCCATTTTTCAGGCGGCTGGGTTGAATGCCCCGGCATTTGGAAATATTGGCTATGCTGCCTGTGAAGTGGCACTGGCAGAAAAAAAGCCAGATTGGGCGATCGCCGAACTCAGCAGCTACCAGATTGAATCTTCTCCTACCATTTCACCCCAAATTGCCGTTTGGACAACCTTCACCCCCGACCACCTGAACCGCCACAAAACCCTGGAAAATTACTATGCCATCAAAGCCCATCTCCTCAGTCAGGCAAAGTATCAGGTGTTGAATGGCGATGACCCCTACCTGCGGCAAATAGGGCAGCAGCAAGCAAACCCGGTACGCTCCGATAGCTGCTGGACCAGTATGAACGGTCGAGCTAACCTGCTGGGTGATCCTACCCTCGGAGTTTTCATTGAAGATGCCTGGGTCAGAACGGCAAAAGAACTGATTCTGCCCGTCAGCCTGTTGCGGATGCCCGGAAATCACAACCAGCAAAATCTGCTGATGGCAGTCGCAGCGGCAAAATTAGCGGGCATCGACAAAGGGGCGATCGCCCATGCCATTGCCACCTTCCCCGGTGTGCCCCATCGCCTAGAACCCATCTGCACCTGGCAGGGCATCGACTTCATCAACGACAGCAAAGCCACTAATTACGATGCCGCCCAGGTTGGACTGTCTGCCGTCCACAGTCCTGCCATCCTGATTGCCGGAGGCGAGGCAAAAATCGGGGATGATGATGCCTGGATTGCCACTATTCAAGCCAAAGCCGCGTTTGTTCTTCTGATTGGCAATGCTGCCCCTGCCTTTGCCCAGCGATTGGAACAAGCAGGCTATGCCAACCTGGAAATTGTGGAAACTATGGAACGGGCAGTACCGCGATCGGCAGAATTAGCCAAGCAGTACAATGCCCAGGTCGTTCTCCTTTCCCCTGCCTGTGCCAGCTTTGACCAATACCAGAACTTTGAGCAACGGGGTGATCATTTTCGCCAAATCTGCCTGGAGCAGTTGAGTCATTAAGGGTAAGGGGGAAAGGGCAAAGGGGAAAGGCTGAAGGTAAAGTTTAGCTGCCCCCCTACCCCTACTCCCTACCCCCTACTCCTTCTTACTCAAACCACCTCAAATGTAATCGACAAGGCTGCAAGCTGAGAGGTGTCTATACTTCTAATTCCCTTGCTGGCTTGAGTTCCACTGCCTCTGGTTCCTGAGTCTATATCATCCAGCAAGTTACCGATCACTTCTGTGGGGTCGCTCAGTGCCACAGGTCCACGGGACTGCCCACCTCGGGTTGCCACTCCCTGTAGGGCTTTCAAGGCATTCCCTAATGGTGCGCTACTGGCAATAATTAACACTTCCGTGGCACCTCTGGGTTCCTGGGTGACGAGGCTAAAGGTATCTTTTCCCGGTTCTGGAATGCGTAGGGTTTGCCCTGCTGCCACCTGCATCACTTCAGCAGAAGCCGTCCACTGGTTAGGAAAAATCACCGCCATTTCGCCAGCAGAGTCGATCACCAGAACACTGAAGTACAGATCACGGGGTTCGTTGTTGGTAACACGAAACTGAATAGCCGTTCCCAGGGACAGCCGTTGCAGGCTGTCGGCAGTTGCAGGTTTGGGGGCGATCGCCTTTCCGGTGCCACGAACGGCAAAGGTGCTGGCAATCAGATTTTCCTTGCCTTCTGGAGTCATGGAAACCGCCACATTCAGCCGGGAGGAGTTTGTATTGAGGGTGAGTTTGACAATCCGGGCGGCTAACAAGGACTTTAATTTTGCTTGCAGCCGAGTCACCGCAGCCGTCACGGCTTCTCCTGCTTCACCAAAGGAGTTGGGAACAATATCCTGACCTGGGTAGAAAAGCCCAATACTCCCGGCGGGAGGTAAATTAGGCGCTTTCTGTAACTGCTGACGATAGGTTGCGGTCATACGCCCCAGGATGTACTGCACTTCTCCCTGCTGAAGGGGTTTTGCCTCAATCCGCCTGATGGACTGTAACGCCTGCCTTGCCTGGGCAGTGTCATTTCCTAGAGAGGGGTCAAGCCCAATTTTTAAGGTCAGATCCGTGGGAATCCCCCGCACTTTTTCTTGCAGCAGCGCACCGGGCTTGGCAGCATTCAGCAGTTTCCCGCGTCCGACTAACCCCTGGCGAGACTCCAGCCTGACCTGCCCCTGTTGCCCCCCGGTGCTATCCACTGCCGTCAGAAGGGCATCTCGCTCAAATGCTGCCAGACTTTGGGGATTGAGTCCGCCCAACCATAACTCCGCCCAATCGCCCTCCACCTTAGTCACCACTGCCTCTGCGGGAGCAGTCTGCTTGGGTGTGAAGTAAAGCAATTGTTTGTCGTGCCCGCTTCCTGGCTTCACTTCAAACACCGGCACCTGACTACTGGAAGAGGCTTTGGTTGTAGTGCGGGCGATACTGGGAATGGCATTACTGACCACCGCCGTCCCAGGTTCCTGCCAGAGATACTGGGTCATGAGATAGGTAAATGCCCCGGCATAAAAATCGCTGAAAGGTGCATCTGCTGCCAGTTGATCCCGTTTGGCAGAGGCAATCACGACCCCTTTCGCCACGCCGGCTCGTCGCTGCCGCACAAATTCAGCCGGAGTCAGGTTTAGCCGGGACAGCCACTGCCTCTGATATTCCAATTCCAGCGGATCTGGCTGAAGAATAGCACCTCCACTGCGCGATCGCACCCGCAGGTTGCCACGGGTTCCCCCACCCGAATGGCAACTATCCAGCACAACGGTGACATTCTCAGTTGGTATCGCACTCATCAACAGGAACAGCGTATGCCCCATGATGTCTTTAACCGCTCCCCCTTTTTCAGGAAATCCCTGGGGTAGAGCGGCATCCACTGGAACAAACGTGCTGTTCAAGCCATCTGGCTCATCCAGATCGGGGTCAGACACCTGGGAACCATGCCCAGAGAAATGAAACACCACCACATCCCCTGGTTTTGCCTGTTTAATCAGGTGCTCTTCAAAAGCAGTCAAAATTCCCTGACGAGTTGCTTGGGCATCGACCAGGGTCAAAATATCTTTTGGATTAAAGCCAAACCGATGAATTAGCAGTTGTCGCTGAAGTTCCACATCCGTTGCACAACCTTGCAGAGCAGAAAACTGGCTACTCTCCGGGTACTCATTAATCCCGATCAGGAGTGCCAGTTTTCGGGGCGTTCCCTGGGACAGTACCCTGGCATAGCGAACCCCCTGCTGATGGATATCCCACTGGCTCAAACCCAGGGCTGCCAGAGTAGAACCTGCAAATTGAAGGAAATGACGACGGCGGAGAGGCATAGGTGGAGAGGGGAGAGGGGAGGGGGGGACAGGGGACAGGGGAAGAAAGGGGGAGAAACTATGTCAGTGATAACTCAATCTGTGCTGTTTTTCAGGGAAAAGAGATGATACCGATTTGAACGGACTTGTGGGCACATCGAAGTTCTGGAGGGGCTTGGCAGTGCCAAGCCCGTACTGGGATCTGCCGTGGTTTCAATTCAAATTGGTATGAAAACTAGCAGTTCCAAGTTGGTAAAAGGTATAGCAGGTGCCAGGTGTCAGAGTGCCAGGTGTCAGATACCAGGGTGAAAAGGACGGTGCGTAAGCGATCGCCAACCCTGCATCCCGCACTCCGTAACCTGTACCCTGCACTCCACACTTCACACTCTGCATTCCTACCCCGCACTACCCCTCCCGCTACCTATCCCCCAAATTTCTGCAATCGGTCTGGTAATTGGCTTGGGAAAGGGTACGCTCAGTGGCATGATATTGATATTGAAAAGACTCAATCCCATTCGATGGATCTCATTCCAGGTCTGACAGACCTGCCTGTACAGCAGGTTCAGCCGATTGAGTCCGCCATCATATTGATAACCCAGATACCCTCAGCCACACTAAGGAGAATCATGCTTAAAAGATACATTTGGCTGGCTCTAGCCACTGTATTCTTCACCTTTCAAATGTTTGTCGGAACCGTCTCGGCGGCTGAACTGGACGTGAACACTCGGACAGTTTCCGTGAATGATCAAGGTGACACGGTTGTATTGAGCTTGAAGCAAGTTAAGGAAGGGAAACGTCTGTTCCAGTATGCCTGTGCCCAATGCCATGTCGGGGGCGTTACCAAAACAGACCCCAACGTTACCCTCGACCCAGAATCTCTGTCGCTGGCGACTCCACCCCGCAATAATATCGACTCTCTGGTTGATTACATGGAAAACCCCACCAGCTATGACGGGGTTGATTCTATTGCGGAGATTCATCCTAGCCTGAAGAGCAAAGATACCTTTCCAGAAATGCGTAATTTGACTAAGGATGATTTAGTGGCGATCGCTGGTCACATCCTGCTTCAGCCTAAAGTGGTAGGTGAAAAGTGGGGCGGCGGCAAGATCTACTACTAAACAAGTTCTAGGTTATAAAACTTCAAACGGTTGACATTGACTTTAGGCTCTAGGCTTTTACCTGGATTTTTGAATCCAAGTCTTTCAGAGTCTAAAGTTTTTTTCTTAGCACGCCTTCCTAAGGAATGAGAATTAAATAAGTTCGGAATTGGGTAGGGGCGGGATTTACCGTCAAATCCATCGCACCAGGCAAATTGGACTGCTAAACCCGCCCGTACAGTTTACGGGGTTATTAAATCCAGGATCCTAAGTATTTAGTTCAATGCAACAACGACTCTTTAAGATTGGCTTTTTAGTTCTAACTGCCATCGTTTGTTTGCAAACGATTTGCATTCAGCCTGCCTGGGCAGCGATCGACTCCTATGTTGCCCGTCACCTGAAGGTGACCGAACCAATTTCATTGGAAATGGACTCCCAGGGACAAACTAAACCGTTTTCCGCGGAGAACCTGTCGGAGGGCAAGCAACTATTTGAGCGCAATTGTCTCAACTGCCATGTGGGCGGCTCCACACTGCCCGATCCCACCGTACCCCTTTCCCTGACTGCTTTGGAGGGTGCAACACCTCGGCGGGATACGATTAATGGCTTAGTGGCTTACCTGCGTCAGCCCATGACTTACGATGGCAGCGAAGAAACTGTATGGTGCCGTCAGGTGCCAGAAACCTGGTTATCCCAGGAAGAGATAGAAAATTTAGCTGGGTTTATATTGCGAGCTGCCCAGGTTGCTCCGGGCTGGGGCACAGAAACCTTTCAGGGGGATTAATGCAGATCTTCGACAAGCTGTCGTAGATTTGTTTTAGAATTTTGGAGTGTATGTAAGTATTCACTCTGAAGAAAACCATGAAACTGTTTACTTCTGTTACAAGAAGCATTTGTCTGACCCTGGCGGCTGCACTGTTGTTTGTTAGCAGCCTGTTCCTGTCCCCCTCCCCTGCTGCCGCTGCGACCCACACCGTTAAGATGGGTGGCGATACGGGTATGTTGGTGTTTCAACCTGACAAACTGAACGTTAAACCAGGTGACACAGTGCAGTTTGTCGTTAACAAAGTTCCTCCTCATAACGTCATTTTTGACGACACAGCCATCCCCGGTAAAGACAAAGCCCTAGCGAAGTCCCTGTCTCACCAGAATATGGAAATGACACCCGGCTCAAATTTTGAAGTTACCATCCCCAAAGATGCCCCTGCGGGCGAGTACACCTACTTCTGTGCGCCGCACCGTAGCGCTGGAATGACCGGCAAGTTGATTGTCGGCGGTTAATTCGACTGAACGGATATCTCTCAGGTTCTCCTCTCTTATGGGATGATCATCAATGCTTGTAGGAAAGTTCAATTATTTTCTGCTGCATGCGTCCATGCTTATACCTCATACTTGTCAAGGGGAGAACCTATTTGAAAACGCTTTATGGACTGGTCGGGCTAGCGATCGCCCTGGTTTTGATATTCGTCACATCGCCTGTTCTGGCGGCTGATCTGGGCAATGGTGAAAAAATCTTTAATGCCAATTGTTCTGCCTGTCACGTCGGTGGCAACAATGTGATTATTGCCAACAAAACCCTCAAAAAAGATGCGCTGGAGAAGTACGATATGTTCTCTCTAGAAGCAGTGAAAACTCAGGTGGCGAAAGGCAAAAATGCGATGCCTGCCTTTGGCGCAAGGTTGAGGGCGGATCAGATTGAGGACGTTGCCACCTACGTTCTAGAGCAATCTAAGAAGGGCTGGTAGTTTTCTCGTACTATTACCAGACTTCTAAATGGTGACTTAATTTCTCCCCTTGAGCGCTTCAGGGGGATTTGTTTTTTCTAATAGAACAGAATAAATCTATCCCGCAGCTCACGCGATTCTAGATAGAATGCGGTATCTTCCTTGCAGACCCCCTTTAGGAAAAATCAGTGGTTCCCATTCGCGACAATAATCCAACGCAGATTACCCCGTTTGTAACCTATGGGCTAATCATTGCTAACATCGTGGTCTTTGCCTACGAGTTGACTCTGGCACCGGATCAACTGAAGGAGTTTTTCTTTACCTGGGCGCTTGTGCCCGCAGAATTCACGAAAAGCTTGATGGGCGAACCCACCTATTCTGCGATTCCGGAGTGGCTCACCCTGTTTACTTCCCAATTTCTACACGGAGGTTTCCTGCATATTGGCGGCAACATGCTCTTCCTCTGGATTTTTGGTAATAATGTGGAAGAGCAATTGGGGCATTTGCGATACCTGGTTTTTTACCTGGCGTGTGGGGCACTGGCAGCCCTTGCCCAATGGTTTTTCTCCGCCTATTCAACCGTTCCGTCTTTAGGGGCAAGTGGGGCGATCGCAGGGGTGATGGGCGCTTACATCCTGCGGTTTCCCAAGGCACGCATCCTGACCCTCATCCCACTGGGTTTTATTCTATTTCCAATTAACATTCCCGCCTTTGTCTTCCTGGGTATCTGGTTTGTCCAGCAGGCACTATACAGCGTTGCCAGCCTTGATGCACCAATGAACATTGGCACCGAAGGAGGGGGAATTGCTTACTGGGCGCACGCAGGCGGCTTTGTTTTTGGTGCTATCTTGGGACCCATGCTGGGGTTGTTTTCTGGACCGCGAACTCGGCGATAAACTAGAAAACGCGACAATTTAGAAAGTCAGCGCAACCAAAAGGTTCCCTTCCTATTTTCCATCTAGTTTCCACCCTTCACTCCTCTGCCTTCTAGAATTAAAAACTGAAAATTAAAAATTAAAAACCCAACAACTCTTCACTCCTCTCCCCTCACTCCTCCAAAAACCCCAGGAGATCATCCATGCCCCGATTTAATCCCTATACGCTACAGATGCAAATCACCCGCATGTTTGAGCAGGGGCAGTCCCTTTTTGCAACGACCAAAGTGCACGACTGGTTGAAGGAGCGTAACGAAGACCCTGCTGCTTACGAGGTTATGTTTCATCAAAAACCTGCCCCACCAGGTTCAGGGGAGGTTATGGTTGTCGAAGTTGAACTGCGCCGCAAGGACGGGCAACCTGTTGATCCCTGGTTGCAAGAACAAATTAATCAGCATGCCTGAGAGAGGCTAATCAGCCCAGGTTAATTCCACCCCCCACAGAGAGATATTCTTCGGATGAAGGATTGTTTCGATAGGCGGCATTTTTAAGGGTGTCTTTGCTAGCGTTGTTTTTAGCCCAGTCGCTTAAAGCTGATTTCAAAAGCTTTCAATGGCTAGATTAAACCTCGCCAACTTAGAAACCCGTAGTTTTTCCTGGAAAAAATCTCCGGTTCTCCAACTTGGATGAGGTTTAGAAGAGATGCCCCTATTTGCCCCTACGTATAGGAGGTTTCATGGTGAAATCAAGCGCAACCCAACCGATTCCCGATGATTTGGTTATCGGTCCAGAACCCCGGAAGCCAGTCATTGATCCAACCTTGGGTATTCCGGTTTCTGTCAATCGTACAGGAACGCCGCGTCATCGTCTGGTTGCGATCGGAGACTCTTTGACCCACGGTTTTCAGAGTGGTGCCATCTTCAATACGGGTCTTTCCTATCCTGTAATGATTGCTGAGGCATTGGGTTGGAAACAGCCGTTTCGTTACCCAACCTTGTATCTTTCGAGAGTAGGTAGCCCGTCCCAACCGAGGTGAAAAAAACGCCGTTCCGTAGCGCGGGTCGCCAGTATCGTAAAAAAGCGCCTAGTAGACTGCACCCAACTGGTGTCAGA
>NZ_JBXBCF010000102.1:0-36176 GCF_056784235.1 Kovacikia sp. CALU 1929 | reverse complement strand
AAGGCTTGCCGATTTAGACCTGTCAGAGCACGCAGCAGACGGTCGTTATTCAACGCACGATGGAGGTTGATCATGCTGGCTCATACTCGATGAAGTCCTTTCGATTATCCCTTATTCCGCAACAAGTCTAATGTTTCAAGCTTGGGTAAGTCTAAAGTGGAGAAGTCAGGGAGATACCTCTTTCCAGTCAGCAGAGCCTAAGATTAGGACTGATACTGCTTAAGCCTCTTTGCTAAACCATGTTGCCCTTCTCTTCTGGCACAGTGAAAACCTATCAAGCTCATTTCAAACAGCGTCAGATGCGAGATGCTCTTATGCTGCGACAGCGCTATTGCCAGGGCTGGGAACAAGCCCGGTTAGCCGCAGACAGTCTCAAAAAAGACTACGGAGTTCCACAGGTTTTTCTGTTTGGCTCCCTGCTATCTCCGGATGCCGTTCATCCAGCTTCAGATATCGATTTGGCAGTATGGGGACTATCCCTGAACCACTACTGCGATGCCGTGGGTTGTCTTTTAACTGAGATTAAAGGGTTTAACATCGACTTAGTTCGTTTGGAAACAGCACAACCGGGACTGAAAGCACACATCTTGCAGGAAGGAGTTGAGCTTTGAGTCGATACGCTGTTTTGAGGGGGCGGATTCAGCGACAGCTTCAAGATCTGGCATTGGAATATACCTACACACTGGAGCAGGCTGATCTAGCTCGCACGACTCAGATCAGTGCTTATTGGATTGCAGCAGGGTTTGGCTTGCAAGGATTCTATACAGGAATTGAAAAAATCTTTGAACAGATTGCCCGTGCTGTGGATGAGAGCTTTATGACTCAATCTGAACGATGGCATCAAGAATTGTTAGATCAAATGAGGGCTGAAGTACCCGGTATTCGACCACCTGTGCTAGGCACAGAGCTATACCAGCAACTGAAAATATATCTGGGGTTTCGCCATGTAGTCCGGAGTAATGATACTCATCGACTAGAACCAGCCCTGATTGAAGGGAATGTTAACAAATTGGAAGATTGCTACCAGCGATTTTTGAGTGCAATGGCTGGCTTTTGTGATTTCCTGGCGGAGATCGATGAAAACGCTTGATTTACCTGCAATGCCGCTTCTAATGGTTAGGCGATGGATAAATTAACCCCAAGGTGATGGCTCCATTCAGGGATGAACGGAAAAGCAAAAACGGGAAAGCAAAATTTATGGCACATTTCACGGCTCAGTTCATTCTACAGACATCTGACCGTTGAAAATGTTGGGTTTCGCTGGCTCTCTACCCAACCTAGTACAGTAAACAAAAAGTTTTGAAGGGGTGGGACCCCTTCTTGGGGGCGAAACCCCCAAACCCCCATGTTGCAACACTAGTGTTGCAGAACTTTTAGATTACTCTAGCAGGTTCGGATTAGCTGCAAGCCATCTTAGTGGTTTGCCAAGAATTATTTTGTGGGTTGAAAAGCCCAAAACAATAACCCCTTTTCTATCCCAGACTCACAAAATTAAACTTGACAAACCACCGACTACATGCGCACTTAACGTTTTGTATAGCAATTAGCGATTTGAAAAGACTCAGTATTATAGTATTTCACTAAGACGAAATCGTAATGAGTTTGACTTGGAGGTATTTTGATAGTCAAGCTGAATCTGATTCCCCTTAGTTTGGCTTGAAGTAAAACTAAGCTGTTATGCGTTTAAATTTCCAGTCTGATTCCTTTAGGGCAAGGGCTTCAGAGGCCCTAACATACAATTTAAATGGGCGACAGCTTACTGAACTCGCAGTACACCAAAAAATCCACACCGCAACACTTGATAGGAGATACATACTATGAGTAGCGAGAGCAAATGCCCATTTACGGGCGGAGTTCAGAAATTTACGACTAGACATGGTGCGTCTAACCGAGACTGGTGGCCGAATCAGTTGAACTTGCAAATACTCCATCAGCACTCATCCCTGTCCAACCCCATGGGTGAGGCGTTCAACTACGCTGAGGAGTTCAAAAGTCTTGATTTAGCTGCCCTGAGGGCAGATATCTTTGAACTGATGACCACGTCGCAAGACTGGTGGCCAGCCGATTACGGTCACTATGGTCCACTCTTCATCCGGATGGCATGGCACAGTGCAGGCACGTATCGGATTGGCGACGGTCGCGGCGGCGCAGGTTCGGGTAGCCAACGGTTTGAGCCGCTCAACAGTTGGCCTGACAACGCCAACCTCGACAAGGCGCGCATGTTGCTTTGGCCGATCAAGCAGAAATACGGCAAGAAGATCTCCTGGGCAGATCTGATGGTTTTTGCTGGCAACTGCGCCCTGGAATCGATGGGCTTCAAGACGCTCGGCTTTGCTGGCGGGCGTGTAGACGTTTGGCAACCCGAGGAAGACATCTACTGGGGGTCTGAGAAAGCCTGGCTCGGCAATGAGCGTTACGAAGACGATCGCGTGCTGCTAAATCCTCTCGCTGCCGTTCAGATGGGACTGATCTACGTGAACCCAGAAGGTCCCGATGGAGAGCCTGATCCGCTCGGTTCAGGGCGCGACATTCGCGAGACCTTTAAACGGATGGCGATGAACGACGAGGAGACCGTCGCGCTCACGGCTGGTGGGCATACCTTTGGCAAATGCCACGGTGCAGGCGAGGCGACCTACGTCGGGGCTGAGCCTGGGGGTACCACCATTATGGATCAGGGTCTCGGCTGGAAGAGCACCTTCAATACAGGGGTCGGCATGGATGCGATCACCAGCGGGATCGAAGGCGCATGGACTCCCACGCCGACGCAGTGGGATAACAGCTATCTCGAAACCCTATTCAAATATGATTGGGAACTGACAAAGAGTCCCGCTGGCGCGTGGCAGTGGAAGCCCAAGGGCGACGCGGGTGCGGGTACAGTGCCCGACGCGCACGATCCGTCGAAGCGGCACGCTCCCATGATGACCACGGCAGACATGTCCATGAAAATGGATCCCATCTACAACCAGATTGCGCAGCGCTACCGCGACAACCCGGATGAGTTTGCAGATAAGTTCGCCAAGGCGTGGTTCAAGCTGACGCACCGCGATATGGGACCGCGATCGCGCTATCTTGGCTCAGAGGTTCCACAGGAAGAGTTCCTGTGGCAAGACCCCATCCCCGCCGTCGATCATGAGTTGATTGATGAGCAGGACATCGCCGCTCTCAAAGCCAAGATCCTGGCTTCCGGGCTGTCTGTTTCTCAACTGGTTTCGACCGCTTGGGCATCGGCATCAACCTTCCGCTGCTCTGACATGCGCGGTGGAGCAAACGGGGCACGCATTCGTCTCGCGCCGCAGAAAGATTGGGAAGTGAACCAACCCGCCCAACTCGCCACAGTGCTGCAAACCCTTGAGGGCATCCAAAAGGAATTCAACAATGCCCATAGCGGTCAGGGGGGTGGGCTTTTGGGGGGACTTCAGAAAGCGTTCAACAAATCGTCGTCTAGCGGGAAGCAGGTTTCCCTCGCTGACTTGATCGTACTCGGCGGATGCGCAGGTATTGAGCAAGCGGCGAAGAATGCTGGATACGACGTGACGGTGCCCTTTAAGCCGGGACGCACGGATGCACTACAAGAGAAAACGGATGTTGAGTCCTTCGCGCCACTAGAGCCAACCGCCGACGGGTTCCGCAACTACACCAGCGGCAAACACAGCGAATCGCTGGAGGAACTGCTGGTGGATCGGGCGCAATTACTGGCCCTGACGGCTCCTGAGATGACGGTTCTTGTGGGCGGCTTGCGCGTCCTGGGTGCAAACTTTGGCGGGTACAAGCACGGCGTTTTCACTGAGCGACCAGAGACGTTGACTAATGACTTCTTCGTCAACCTGCTCGACCTGGGTACAACCTGGAAGGCGACCTCTGAAGATGAGTATGAGTTTGAGGGCAGCGATCGCAAATCCGGTGAACTTAAGTGGAGCGCCACCCGTGTTGACCTGATCTTTGGATCAAACTCTCAGCTCCGCGCCCTGGCGGAAGTCTACGGATGTAAAGACTCGCAAACGAAATTTGTGCATGACTTTGTGGCGGCGTGGGACAAGGTGATGAACCTCGATCGCTATGACCTCGCCTAGTGGTCTGCGGCGTAAGTTCGGCAACTATTCCAAGGGCGTCAGGTGTCAGGTGCTAGGAACGGTAGCCAGATTTACGCCAAGCTCTACTAGCAGTCTGTCAAATGAAATTTGTGGAATAACTGAACACCGAAAAGTTGACTAGAAATAAATTCTGAGGGGTCGCAGACCCCTCAGAATTTTCCTGAAGGAAGGCTGGCAGCTATCGTTACGAAATACCAACAACCTGGAGCTGTATGACAATTTTGTGATCGCGCCGACTCTATCTAAACTTCATGTTTGAATCAATTGTGAACCAGAAATAGAGCATTCAATGAGATAGTCTATTTATTATTTCTAGAGCAGATTCTAAAAACCGCAGAATGGTTCGTTTGTCAATTGAATTAACCAAAATTAGCATTCTTAAGTCTTCTTTTACAAAAACAAATCTACTGTCTCAAAAGATAAACTTAGTTTATTCAACTATACAGAATCTCTAAAGCGATGCTTATTGAATTGCTGATATTATTCTGTGTGAGCCCATCCTTAAAACATAGGGTGAACCAGCTCAACAGAGTTCACTCCAAATGTCTGAAATAATATCCAGACTTGAACTTTTAGTAGCGTCGCCCCATTGATATAAGGGTTTTTGTCGAGGGTCCGGAGTCCTTTTCGGAAAGGCTTTCGAGGGATTACTGGAAGATTCGATCGGGAAGATTTTGCCACATCGTTAACTAGGAAGGGAGAATATGTCTTACGCTCAGACCAAGACCCAGTCCAAAGCTGGGTATCAAGCAGGGGTAAAGGATTACCGGCTGACCTACTACACCCCCGACTACACGCCCAAGGACACCGATATCTTGGCAGCATTCCGTGTTACGCCACAACCCGGTGTTCCTTACGAAGAAGCAGGTGCAGCCGTAGCAGCAGAATCCTCTACGGGGACATGGACAACCGTTTGGACCGACCTGTTGACCGACCTGGATCGCTACAAAGGTCGTTGCTACGATATTGAACCCGTCCCTGGCGAAGATAACCAATTCATTGCTTACATTGCCTATCCTCTTGACCTGTTTGAGGAAGGTTCTGTAACCAACATGCTAACCTCCATCGTGGGGAACGTATTTGGTTTCAAAGCGTTGAAAGCTCTCCGGCTAGAAGATCTGCGGATTCCCGTTGCTTATCTGAAGACCTTCCAGGGACCTCCCCACGGGATTCAGGTTGAGCGGGACAAGATCAACAAGTATGGTCGTCCTTTGCTGGGCTGCACCATCAAGCCAAAGCTTGGTTTGTCTGCCAAGAACTATGGTCGTGCTGTTTACGAATGTTTACGCGGCGGTCTAGACTTCACCAAAGACGACGAAAACATCAACTCGCAGCCATTCCAGCGCTGGCGCGATCGCTTCCTGTTTGTAGCGGATGCGATTCACAAAGCTCAAGCGGAAACGGGCGAAATCAAAGGTCACTACCTGAACTGTACCGCTGCTACCTGCGAAGAAATGCTGAAGCGGGCAGAGTTCGCCAAAGAACTCGAAATGCCCATCATCATGCATGACTTCCTGACCGCAGGCTTCACCGCCAATACAACCCTGGCGAAGTGGTGCCGCGACAATGGCATGCTGCTCCACATCCACCGGGCAATGCACGCGGTTATCGACCGTCAGAAGAACCACGGGATGCACTTCCGGGTGTTGGCAAAGTGCCTGCGGATGTCCGGTGGTGACCACATCCATACCGGAACGGTGGTTGGTAAATTGGAAGGCGACAAGGCAGTGACCCTTGGCTTTGTTGACCTACTGCGCGAAAACTACGTCGAGCAAGATCGCTCTAAAGGGATTTACTTTACCCAGGATTGGGCATCCATGCCTGGTGTCATGGCAGTCGCTTCCGGTGGTATCCACGTTTGGCACATGCCCGCCCTGGTGGAAATCTTCGGAGACGATTCAGTGCTTCAGTTTGGTGGTGGTACGCTGGGTCACCCCTGGGGGAACGCTCCGGGTGCAACCGCTAACCGCGTCGCCCTGGAAGCCTGCGTGCAAGCCCGGAACGAAGGTCGTGACCTCATGCGTGAAGGTGGCGACATTATCCGTGAAGCTTGCCGCTGGTCACCTGAACTGGCAACTGCCTGCGAACTATGGAAGGAAATCAAGTTCGAGTTTGAGGCGCAGGACACCATTTAATTCGAAGGATGAAGGATAAAGGATAAAGGATAAATATCTTTTTTAACTTCGTCCTTTAGCCTTTAGCCTTTCCCCCTATGGATCTGAAGCAGATTGCAAAGGATACGACCAAGACGCTGATCAGTTACATGACCTATCAGGCGTTGCGGGTTGTGTTGACACAGTTGGATGAGACTGAACCGAAACGGGCTTATTGGTTACGCCAATTTTCCTACCGGGTTAGTATTCAAAACGGTGAGGCTTTTCTGGAAGCCCTTTTTCACGAAGAGCAACGATTAGCCTTTCGCCTACTAACTGTGCGCGAACACATTGCCGAAGAAATTGCTGACTATTTGCCGGAAATGCTGCGGACGGGAGTTCAGCAAGCGAATCTTCAGCAGCGCACTCAGCAATTGGAACGCATGACGCAGATTGATCCAGCCACATTAACTACAGATTCTGAACAGAAAGGGGCTGAGTCAGAAGATTCCTGATAATGCCTCTGGTTCAGAACTCAAAACTGAGAACTCAAAACTTTCAACTATTCGAGGACACCAATGAAGACTCTACCCAAAGAGCGTCGTTACGAAACTTTTTCTTACCTGCCTCCGCTCACCGATGCCCAGATTGCTCGTCAAATTCAGTACACGATTGACCAGGGCTATCATCCCTGTGTTGAGTTTAATGAGAACTCTGACGCTGAGATTTATTACTGGACCATGTGGAAGCTGCCTCTGTTTAACTGCTCTTCTCCTCAAGAAGTGCTAAGTGAAGTGCAGCAATGCCGCCAGGAATATGGCAATTGCTACATTCGGGTGGTTGCATTTGACAATATCAAGCAGTGCCAGGTAATGAGCTTTATCGTTCATAAGCCCAGCCAGGGCGGCAACAGCGGCTACCGCTACTAAAAACCTGTTAACTTTTTTGTATTAGTTGTAGTAGGGTGGGCAATGCTCACCCTTTTATTGTATTAGGGTGGCAATGCCCACCCTGTTCTTTGTTGAAAGTCATCGCTCCTTTGATCTGTTGAGTTCCACAAGGTTCAAGCCGATACTCAATCCTGCACAAAAGAGAGCGATGTAACGGTGTATTTAATTGTGTAAATGTGCGATCTGCCCATCAGAAGGATTGCAGAACCGCATAACAATATTGGTATCAGCAGATAGTTTGGCTACGATCGCGACAGCGTAATTGGTTTAGCGCTCTAGCAGTATCAATCCTTAAATTGATTTTCTTCGCCAGACGAAAGGGGACAGGTGACGACCTTGTCTCCGGTCCAATTTGTAAAGGTATTCTCATCCTTGTAATGACGGGGAGTTTGCAGCATCAAGCGCCAAGCTGTACCAGCGTCTAGCAAATTAAACCGATCGCCAAACTGAGTCTGCAATAGAGTTTGAACTGTGGGATAGTAATCGGAGTTAATGCCTGGAAAGATGTGATGCTCTGTATGGTATGAGAAGTTGAGATGTAATAAATCAAATATTTTGGGAACCCGAATTGAAACGCTATTAATTAGCGGATCATTCACGCTGGTCATTCGACACAGCATATGGTTAGTGTAGACATAAAACATGACACCAGCATAGCCAATCCAAATTGGTAGAAAGTAGCTGAGAATGAGTTTGAGCGGATGAAAACCCAGATAAAGTAAGATGCTCAAGTGGATTCCCAGGATGATTACTAATTCAAAGGCGATCGCTCTTCTCTCCTTTGAACTTACCTTAAAAAAGGTTGGGGGATACTCAGTCAATCCATTATTGAACAGTAGCACAGAGCTTAGGTTACGGAATGTATGCACGCCCCAGGCGTGACCCATACCGACAGCCAACCAGAATGGATGAACCTCTGCTGAAGGGACGAAGAGATTTTGAATCCACTTCCCCCAATTGTTGGGTTGCCCATACAAGTAATTTCGGTCTGGATCGTGTAAAGAGTTGGTTTTGTTATGGTGCTCTCGATTGTGGACAGCCTTCCAAAAAGTAGGGGGTGTCCATAACATTGTCAACCCGATCAGACTAACAATCTGTCGAATGGATGAATGCTTAATTGCCTTACTATGCATCAGATCGTGGGTGCTGAACAGTAATACAATTACACTATTTCCCATCACCAAAGAGAAGGGGAGATAAAGCCACAATAAGTACCAACTCCACTGATCAAGATGACGAGCAATGCCCCAACCTAAGAGCAAAATTGCTGCATTGATCAACAGCAGCCACACCCTACTGTAGTTAGGCAAAAAAGCTTCAGCGGGAAGTAATGGACGCAATTTTTTAGCATACTCCGCTTGGGAAATCCAGGTTTCACAACTTGCAGTATTCACGAATTTTTGTAAGTTTACTCTAGGGTTTATAGCAATTTTCGATGAGTGCCGTATATCCCAGCTAAGGAAGTATCCCAGCTAAGGAAGGTAAAGAAATCAAGGTGACAAGGGAATCAAGGTGTATCTCGCTTGAGGAAGAACTATGTTGAGTGAAAATTATGTATATTGCGACAATCTTTGAGCAATCTTAAGCAAGCTCACAATCTATTTTTTCTATGTTATTGTACCGAAGATCTTAGAGGATTACTGGAGACAACGTTATGACTTCTGTATTCACCGGGCAAGATATTCAGCGCTATATTCCTGCTATTGGTGATATTAACGTCAAAAATCCCCTGGCATATAAAGCGACCCGTGGAATCGTCCAGGTTGTTAATGCTGTACAAATGGCTGTAGCCGAGTCTTACATCAATGGAGTAGAGGTTCCTGACTCTGTTCTGCGATCAATGTTTGACACCTGTATGCCCATCTTTTTCAAGTATTTTCCATCACTCCTTGCGCCCTATGAATGGGTCTTACATGAAACAGATCACTTAGCAGAAGGCTCTAAGGATTTGATGAAAATTCAGTATGATCTTCCCCAGGGCATGTTAAATCGGATGCTTGGTGATGGTCAGCTAATTTACCCAAAATACAGTATGGGATTGTGGCAAAAAGGAGCTAGCGACCTTGAGCAATCTCAGATGCATATGATTGATGACATGATTGAGAAACTAGACATTCAGGATGGTGACAACATTCTGGACTTTGGTTGCGGATGGGGCTGTGTGCCAAATTACATCATGTCTAAGTTCCCAAATGTTCGATTTACTGGTTTGAACCTGAGCCATGAGCAGTGTGAATACATGCGTGGCAAAATGCAAGATCCCGAAAGTCACCTCAGTTCAGGTCGATTCACTCTAGTAGAAGGTGATCTTAACGAGGTTCAATTTGAAGAGAAATTTGACAAAATTCTCTCCGTTGGTGTCTTTTGCCATGTGGGGAATTTAACCCATTCGTTCAAAAAACTGGCTACTTTCTTGAGACCAGGTGGTAAGTTCTTTCTTCACATCATCACGGTCCGCACTCCCAATAACATTTCTAGCGTTTACACGCACAAATACATCTTTCCTCACGGACGCTATTGGAATTTTGATGCTGTTCCTAACCATAACAAGGATCTCAAAACGATCAAACGCTGGTACCTCAATGGCAGCAATTACTCCACAACGTTTGCTCATTGGCTGAAAAATTTTGATGATAACTATGACTATGTTAAAGGTCTAGAGTATGGTTTGGACTTCGCTAAGTTCCGGCGCATCTGGCGATTTTACTTGATCTGGTTTGTTGCCAATTTTGCAAGCTGTGATGGTGAAATCAATGGAAACGGTCAATTTCTATTAGTTCATGCTTAGCTTTGTAGGAGGTTGAACGCCCTTCGGCTTGAGTGCTCAGGTCGAAGGCTCACCTTGAAACTTTCGTTCCAATTCATACGGCAATTTAGCATCGCCATTTTGCTGCTATTGATTGCTAACTTGCTGTACAAAATTAGGACGAAGCCTGGATGATTGAGAGGGATAAAATGCCCTACGGTTTTGAAACAGAATGAAGGCAGCAACGACTAGCAGAAAATAACCAAAGTCCTTTTGCAGTTGTTTGCTGTTCACGTAGCGGGAAAGGAAAGCACCGATTATTGTCCCGCAACCAGCCATGAGGGTAAATGCCGTCATCAGTTGCCAGTCCAACGGTACCTGCCCCAAATACCCTAAAAAACCTGCCACTGAGTTGAGCGCAATCACCCATAGAGAAGTGCCGATCGCCTCCCGAATGGACACATGACCCAGTAACATCAGCGTGGGGACAATCAGAAAACCACCGCCTATACCCACCAGGATAGACCAGTGTATGGTCGGATAAGGTAAACAGTCCTTGGGTGACGGACTCATACAGCGTGCCCGCATCCCCGTTTTGACAATCCTGTTCTAAGAGATGCGTGTTAGTGACGTGATATTTAATACTGAATCGGTGGAATAACTTAAAACTTTAATATAGAAAAAACTTTATAATGTCTGGGAAACAAACTACAGCATATAGTTGGACATTTCTCAAAGCTAAACCAGGGACAAGTTTGACAAACTAAAGAGCAATCAGTAGCTTGGCTCAAAACTCGCCCCTGGTGTTCCGTCAGGGAAGTTTTGAGGGTCGTAGACCCTCAAAACTTAACCATCATTGACTCCTGGGTATTCGCTGCCTGTCAAATTTAATTTGACAAAGCACTAGAGGGAATTACAACAAACGATTAGACAGCCGCAAAGTAGTCTTTCGACTTAACGGGGTCGGGGTTCATCGTCTTGTCACCGGGCTTCCAGCCAGCGGGGCAGACTTCATCGGGATGAGACTGCACATGCTGAATGGCTTGTAGGGTGCGCAGGGTTTCATCGACGCTGCGACCAAAGGCAAGATTGTTAATGGTCGCGTGCTGGATGATGCCATCTTTATCGATGAGGAACAGTCCACGCAGAGCAATCCCTTCTTCGGGAACCAGTACGTTGTAAGCGGTGCTGATTTCTTTCTTGATATCAGCTACCAGGGGATAGTTGAGGTCACCAACACCACCCGATTTGCGATCGGTTTGAATCCATGCCAGGTGCGAAAAGGCGCTATCGACTGAAACACCCAACACTTCAGTGTTTAGGGATTTGAACTCGTCGTAGCGATCGCTAAATGCCGTGATTTCAGTGGGGCAAACGAAGGTAAAGTCGAGGGGGTAGAAGAAAAGAACAACATACTTCCCACGATAGTCGGACAGTTTGATTTCCTTGAACTCCTGATCAACTACAGCCGTTGCCGTAAAATCGGGAGCCGCTTGCCCGACTCGCAAACATCCTTCTTGCGTCATGAGTATAGTAGCCTCCTTGTAGTGGTGCGTCTTTCAGTTAGGGAATAATCAGTAAAGCTCAGTCAACCAATCCGTAACTTAGTGTAACTGATTGATAACGAACTGTTACAAATATATCATAGTCATAACGATTTTGAGTAAGAGATTTTTTTGTATGATCTTCGATGGCTCAATTCTTGTGCCACAATCAATTTCTCTACTGGTTTCGTTTTCTATGCAACTGTCAGAGTCACAGAAGGGCTAATCAAGCGGTGTTGACTTGCAGGTTGACTTACAAAAGTTCCCCTCCTCCCATACCCAGGAGTACCTGACACCCGACACCTGACACCTGACACCTTTACAAGGGTTGCCAAACTTACGCCGCAGTCTACCTAAGTACCCGACACCTGACACCTAGCCAATAATTTATGAATAACCTGGATACACGGGAGTGGTTACTGACCAATGGGTTAGGGAGTTTCGCCAGTGGTACAGTTTGCGATGCTCGTACTCGCAGTTATCATGGCTGGCTGATTGCGGCGATCGAGCCTTTGAGTCGGCGGACACTGTTGCTCTCCCACCTGGAAGCCAGCGTGGAAGTGGAAGGGCAGATTTTTGCTCTGGGTACTAACTTTTGGAAGGGCGGGAAACTGGATCCCTGGGGCTATCAATTGCTGCGCACGTTTAGTGTCGATCCTGTCCCCACTTGGGTTTGGGGACAGGGCGACTGGCAGGTATGCCGTAGGCTGGCAATGCCCTACGGTCTGTTACATGAGGGAAGTAGTGTTCGCCTGCCAGCCCAGCCCCAGGCAACCAACCGGGTACTGGTGCAGTATCAGTACACGGGTAGCCAGCTTGGAGTGTTGCGCCTACGACCCTTGATTGGCGATCGCGACTTCCACTACCTGCAAGAACAAGACCCGGATTTAACCTTTTCCCAAGTGGTGGGTGCGAATCAGCTATATTTGCAAGCGCTCCGGGGGGGCAAAGGGGGCAGCGCGGGTGTTCCCTGGCAGTTGCGCTGGAGTCAGGGGCACTACCAGCCAGAAGGGGTGTGGTACTGGAATTATTCCTATCCCCAAGAGGCAAAACGAGGACTGGACTATCTGGAAGACCTGTATAGTCCTGGCTACCTGACAATTTTGATGCAGCCGGGAGACACGATCACATTGGAAGCCAGGGTGGGTTTACCAGTCACGCCTCTACCAGGGTTGGATGGGTACACGTTTGATCAGGCGATTCTGGCAAAACAGCGACGGTTGGAACGGGAGTTTTTGCATCTACCCCAGGTTACGGGCAGCGGGGCAGAGATATGGGAGCGGTTACTGCGGGCGAGTGACCAGTTTATTACCTACCAGATGGCTTCAACCATGCCCTCCATGGTGGCAGGGTATCACTGGTTTGGCGATCGCAGCCGCGATACCCTGCTCTGTCTACCCGGTTTTGCCCTGACCACAAAGCGCTATCTCCTCGCACGTAAGATCCTGGTTCGCCTGGGGCGGCTCTGCTGTCAGGGGCTAATTCCGAATGAATTGCCTGAAGGGGGAGAAGATCCGGTTTTTCACAGCATTGACTGTTCTCTCTGGTGGCTCGAAATGCTGGGTCTTTACCTGGAAGCTACCCAGGATTGGGATTTTCTAGTAGAGCAGTACACGATTGTGAAGCAAATTTACAAGGCGTTTACGGCTGGAACCCTGCATGGCATTCGCGTGGATGCCTCCGATGGATTGTTGACCTGGGACAGTAGCCGCGTTGCCCTCACCTGGATGGATACGCTGGTAGATGGGCAACCCGTGACTGCCCGCAATGGCAAACCCATTGAGATTAATGCCCTCTGGTACTCGGCGCTGTGCTGGGCAGAACAGTGGGCAACCCGCTTGAGTGAAAACTCTGCTGCTCCGAATCGCGATCGCCTTAAGAGTCAGGCTCGCCGCTACACTCAGCAGGTACAGGAAGTGAAAGCCTCACTCCAGAAATTCTGGCAGCCTCAGACAGGCTACCTGCTGGATCGGATTGCACCTGATGATTTTTTGGACAGTACCATTCGCCCGAATGCGGTCATCGCGCTTTCCTTAAACCACTGTGCCTTTACGACCGAGCAGGGACATCAAATTTTGCAGGTTGCCTGCGATCGCCTGCTGACACCCTACGGACTGCGCACCCTTGACCCAGCGGATATTGCCTATCGACAACAGTGTGAAGGAACTCCCCGCGATCGCGACCTGGCATCTCACCAGGGAACGGTCTGGAGCTGGCTGCTGGGTCCGTTTATCCGCGCCTGGAAACGGTTTTACGGTGAGACAAAACCCCTACCGATTGACTGGCAGCCCCTGCTGACCCACTTCAGCCAGGAAGCCTGCTTCTGGAGCATCTCTGAAATGTTCGACGGTCATCCCCCCCATCAGCCGCGCGGCGCGATCGCCCATGCTGCCCCCGTTGCTGAACTACTGCGCCACTGGCACGACCTGGATGGAAAAACTACGGGTTTCTAAGTGGGTGAGGTTTAATGCACCAGTTCCAAAGCCCGTTTTGCCAGAGCTTCAGCCGTAATCCCATTGAACGCCATTAACTCACCGGGATTCGCGGTTGTCTCACCCCGTTTCCAGGCAAAGGTATCGCGTTTAGCTTGGCTACGAAGCATCACAGGTTCTAACATCAGACTAGCTCCGCCAGTTACACCAATCAGCACATCGCCACCAAACAGCGCTTCAAATCCGGTATTGCTGAGAAACTCTCCATCAGGTTCAGAACAGGTATCCCAGGCAACATCCGAAGGACGGTAGAGGCGGCGGGGGCTAACCACTGCCACCACCCGTACCGACAAACCCTCTGCTTCCAAATGGGTCGCTGCTTCCAACACAGGATTCAAAATCATGTCGCCTACGACCGCAAACACAACCCGCTTTGCTTCGTTGCTTTCCGTACTCTGGCTCTCTTGCAGAACGATCGCTCCATCCTGTAATGCCTGCTGAGTCTGCTCAAACGTGGTGTGGATGGGTAGGGGTGACTTACTCGCGGTAATCACAATTCCCTTATTTTGAGTCTTCAACGCCCACTCATAGCAGACCTGAATGCTATTGGCATCGGGGGGAAATAGGGGAAAGACGTTGCCATTCCGCATCATGGCAGCAAAGTATGCCTCAATCTCCGGGCGCTGGTGCGTCCAACCGTTGCGCCCCTGCTCCAGGGCACCCGCCGTAAACAGGGTAATGGTGGAAGGGGTGGTACGGCGCAGTTCTGCCATTGCCTGGGTGACGGTCTGCCAAATGGGTAAGCCATTGATGGCAAAGGATTCATAGGAACACCAGAGAGTGCGGGAACCCATGAGTGCCAATCCGGCAGCGAGTCCGGCGCAGGCATCTTCACTCAGCGGTTCGTAGACCTGCCCACCGGGTTTCTGGTTGTAAAGGGCATCTTCCGTCGGGTGATTGATCTTGAGTGCCTGGTTGATGTTGGCAATCCCAGAGGCTTCATTACCGTCGGCATTCGTGACTAAAAAGGTAGGATCCGTTTGCCCCACTTTGCCGACCAGGCGGCCCATGGTGGTCGTAGACACTTTTGGATCACCCCCAACCGAAAATTCTTCCAGGGGCAGTTCTCCCAGATCGGGCAGGGGAAGAACCGATTCGGTGACGGCTACCTTGCTGGCAGGACCACCCGCCGCGCGATCGCAGTTAGTTCGCACCAACGCCCATGCCGATGGGGGCAGCGATCGCGTCTTGAGTGCCGTCACAATATCTGCATTATCCAGCGTGTGCTGAGCATAAAGGTTGTGGGACTTTGCTCCCCTGGCATGGACACCTGCTCCCTTCAGTTGTTTGATAATTAGCACAGTCAGTTTGCCATTCAAAGCCGAACGAGCCGCCTCATCCACCCCCACCAGCACTGCCTTGGTAAATTCCATCCGCTGTTCTAGAGAAAAGATGGTGCTATCGACGTAATCTCCCGGCTGATCCTGGTCGTCGAAGTCCTTCGCGTCGATGAGTACCACTTCCTGAAACCCGTGTCCATGCCAGTATGCCATCATGCGTTCGTTGGACTGGGTAGACACCATGCTGTGATGTTCCTGGGAGTAGCCATTCCAGACGAGGACCGGCAGAAAATTGGTCACATCCGGGTAAGCCGTATGGAAGTGCCCAAAAGCACTCATGACGTAGGGTTCACCAAACCCACCATCGCCGATGGTGAAGGGGAAAAGAGTGCCCCGATGCAGCAGGGCGGCTGCCATAGCAAAGTGTTGTCCCTGCCCTAATGGACCCGCCGGAGCCAGCAAACCGGGAATTTGACCAGAGAGATGCCCCAGTAAGCCGTGCCGTTCACGAAAGCGATCGCGGAGTTGCTGCACGGTTTCAATCCCCATGTCTTCCAGCGATCGATCCAGAAACATGGCGCAGTAAAACCCAGGGGCATGGTGTCCAACTTCCGTCAGAATATTTTTGTAGCCCAGCATGACCAGGGCAGCATAGACCTCTGCCTGACTGGCAAACCCACCGGGATGACCCGATGCCTTACTCGCCGTCATTTGCAAAATCAGGTAACGCAGAGCATCCGCATAGAGGAAGGTTTGGTAAGCGGCTGAGGAGTCGGTTGGGTCTGCGATCGCGGTCTTTCCTGCGCCAATCACGGGGGCTTTGCCATAGGTCTCAAAGCCGGGAAGGGAGTCACTGAAATATTGAATCCCTTCACAAAATGCCGGAATGCTTGTGGGGGTCGGAGAAACTGCGGTCATGCTTTTAGACACCTGTTGCAAGAATACAAGGGGAAACCAACCTGGGCAAAAATGCCATTGTTCAATAGTACACAGGCGATCGCTCAAAAAAATGTCCCACGGATACACACTTCGCAGACAACAGTATTGATTGCAGTCTATTGCGATCGATGAGACAGGTGAGGAGCCAGGAGTCAATGGTTAGGAAGGGTCAGTCATATCGTGTAAGGTAAAATATCTATCCCATTCACTTGCCCCAGGTTTGTTCATGACCTCTGACCTGCTCCGGCTTCCTAGCCACCGTGCCAAGCAAGTTCGGCAAAATGGACGGCAGTACTATGTGGACGATCGCGGCTACCACTTACCCAGCGTCAGCACGATTCTGAATGCGACCCGTTCCCAGGAACAGCGGCAAGCTCTAGCACGCTGGCAGCAGCGGGTTGGGATGGAAGAAGCCACCCGCATTAGCACCACCGCCAGCCGCCGGGGAACGGGCACCCACAAACAGGTTGAGCGCTATCTGCAAGGGGAAGTGATTGTCTGTCCCGACGGACTTCGTCCTTACTGGGAGAGCATCCAACCTGTTTTGCAAGCGGTTGATGAAGTGCGATTAGTGGAAGGCACCGTATTTCACTATGACCTGGGCTACGCCGGAAAAGCAGACTGTGTTGCCAGTTACCAGGGGACTCCTTGCCTCTGCGAATGGAAGACTGCCGATCGCCCTAAATATTCCCTAGACTGTCTCAACGATTATCCTCTGCAAGTGGCCGCTTACTGGGGAGCCGTCAACGATTGCTACCGCGACCATGACGTGAATTTGGAACATGCCCTGCTAGCGATCGCTATCCCCGATCAGCCCGCCGAAATCTTCTGGTTCGATCAGGAAGCCATCACCCACTATTGGCAACAGTGGCAGGAACGGGTGGCTATTTTTTGGCGGCGGCTAGGGGGGTATAGGGTATAGAGAATGGGTATGGTTCTGCCCTTGTTCCTTTGATTCATGTCTAACTACGATCGCATTTACGCCGTTGTCTGTCAGATTCCCTATGGCAAAGTCGCTACCTATGGGTTGGTGGCAGAACTGGCAGGCTTACCCAGGCGGGCACGTTTGGTGGGCTATGCTCTGTACCGGGTGGCACCGGATTCAGAAATTCCCTGGCATCGGGTGATCAACGCCAAAGGGCAGATTTCAGAATCCCCCGTGCGCTATGGCTCAGACTACTTGCAGCGATCGCTATTGGAAGCAGAAGGCATTCAGTTTGACCCGCAAGGACGTATTCCCCTGTCCACCTACCTATGGCTACCCGATGATTGCCAGGGGTAGTACAAAGATTGTTGAATTTGGATAATGAAAACTAATCACCAACTACCTAACCACTGATGGAGACTGCGCTTGATCGATTTTGGGAATTGCTGAGGGGGGCGATCGCCCTCCAACCAGAGGCTTTTCAGCAGATTCAGACCTTGCCGCTGGGTGATGTGGCTGCCATTGCCGTTGTGCTGCTTGCCGGATTTTCTCAAGCCGTTGGTCAGGGCATCATTCTGTTTGCGAACCAGGTCAAGCCATTGCGGTTTGCCCTCAGCCTGGTGCTGGGAACAGTCTTGTTTGCGATCGGTGTCTGGTTCTGGAGTGTCAGCACCTGGCTAGTAACGGAATTTATCCTGGGGCAAGAAGATTCTGCGATCGCGGTCATCCGAACGGTCGCGTTAGCCTACGCCCCCCAAACCTTCAGTATTTTTGTTGCCCTTCCTTACCTGGGAACACCCATTTCCATCCTCCTCCCCGTATGGAGTTTTCTATCCTACCTGGCTGGCATGAAAGCCGTCATGGGGGTTACAATCTGGCAAGCTTTTTGGGCGGGTGCCCTGGGCTGGGCAGCCTTGCAAATTATTCAGCGAACCGTTGGACGACCGATTACAAAAATTGGGCGCTGGCTTTCAAATACCGCTGCTGGGGTTAATCTGGTGACTGATTTAAAGGACCTGGAAGAAAAAATGGAAGATAGCCTTGAGCAAGGGAGAAGAAATAATTAATTGATGGGGAAGGGTTTTGAGTTGAGAGTTTTGAGTTGAGAGTTTTGAAGTTTATAGAGAATGGGGTATGGGCAATGGTTCCTTTCTCCTCACCCCTTCCCTTCTTAATCTATGCAGCATCAAAGAGTCGTTAAATTTGTGGGTATTACAGTCCTTGCCTACCTCTGTGTTTTGATGCTTGCCCAAGCGCGAGTGTTGTTTTGGAGGAGTACCTCTATTGCCCTTGATGCTACCTGGGAGTTGACGCTTGAGCTGGCATGGATTGGTTTTGTGGGAGTGACCTTTGCGGCATTACTGGCTCCTCTGGAAGCATTGGGCTGGTGGGCTGGCTGGTATGGGGATGAGATTGATACGGCTTTAAATGCGGGCACACTGGCAGAGCCTTTTCCCACGGATGGGGAAGTGTCTCGCTATGTCATTTATCTGGATGGCATCTCTCAAGCACAGTACAAGTATTTGCCTGAAGTAGAGCAGTTTTTAGAGGAACTGGCGATCGCCCTGCCGGATGACATTGTGCTGATCAAAGGCATCATGCCTTACTCGGTACTGAATCGTCCTCTGACCCAAAATCGGTTTATGTCCTGGTTCTGGCGGGTAGCCGATCGCTTCCAAATGACTGCCTCTGGAGGCATTTTAGGTTTATTGATTGGGGCAACAATCAATATTCGCAACATTCTGATTATTAGTGTTTCAGCAGATCAACGCTATGGACCGATATACAATCAAGGGACAGCACAGGTCATCTACAACAGCCTCGTGAATTATGGCTATCAGCCTGACAGTCACACCCCTATTACCCTGTTGGGCTACAGCGGTGGGGCGCAGATGGCGGTGGGGTCTGCTCCTTACTTGAAGCGGGCGGTGAACGCACCAATTGAAGTCGTCTCTTTGTCAGGGGTGATTAGCGGTAACCATAATGTATTGCTTTTAGAGCATCTGTATTACATTGTTGGTGAAAAAGACTTGGTTGAAAAAGAAGGTCCAGTTCTGTTTCCGAAACGATGGAAGCTCTTTCCCCTGTCTTACTGGAATCGGGCAAAACGGCGCGGCAAAATCAGCTTTATTTCCCTGGAAGGGGTGGGTCATAATGGGGCACAGGGTCCCTATGGCACAGAGACTTATCTGCCGAATGGGCAAACCCACTTACAGCAAACGGTAGAAATGGTTGCCGGTATTATTCAAGGAGTTTCTCCTCTGACTCAGAGAATTAATTGGGCAGAAGCCGGAAATTACGATCGCTACATTCAAGCAGACTTTAACCAACCTGATTACTATCCTCTAAATCAATCGGTTGACCCCGCGCTGTATCGGGCGATCGCTCCCTGGATGGGACGGCTCATTCTACCAGCACAAAACCAACGCCAGCGGCTTCGAGGTGTCCTGTTTGAAGTTCACCATGCGCCCCCGGACTATAAACACCTGGTTGGACAGGTGGTGACCTTGCGCTGGAGCCAGTCGCCTCACTTACAGAGTTACCTGCGTTCTGTGAAAAAGAATGTGCATTTCAGTCAAGAAGCTGTGTACAGCCAGCAACAGGGGTGCGTCCATCCATTTCGGCTCAACCACTGGCAACAGGTTGATCCGTTGGAGTCTTTGGCGGGTGCGCATCCGCTGGATGATGTGATTGTGATGCTGGAAGAGCCAGTCGTGGAGCAGGGAGGTAGGGGAGCCGAGGGGCAGAGGAGCGGAGGGGCAGAGGGGGAAGAGTTCCGGGCTGGAATCCAAGGTGCTGGCGTTTTGACGATCGCCTCTGAACCGATTCAAATTACAGGGCGGTACTATGCGCTGGTGAAGATTTTGGCACCTGTAGGAGATGCGTGCGCGGAGGAACTGGACAATAGGGGAAGAGAGGGAGGCAAAGCTTCTCATCCGATCCAGCCAGCCAAAACCTATTTCCATGTGGTTCACTTCAATCTTGCCTCTCGTCAGTTTGACGGGGTTAAGGAGATTGTTTGCATTCCCCAGGTCGTTGCGGATGTAAACGGTATTTTTCCATCTAGTAATCAGAATATAGAAAAATCACCGTCGAACGAGTGGGGCTGGTATATCTATGGGGCAAAGGACAGAGCCGGTGTGTTCGTGGTGCAGTCCCTGGCTCCCCGTGCTTTGCTGCGGCTGCAACCGGATGAGTTTGTAGTAGGCAGCTCGGCAACCTGGAACCACTTAAAGCGACAAATGTGGCAGGTGAAGGGGCAAAAAGGACACACCAAGTCGGTGTTACTGAGTGCGGAGGAGGCTGACCTGCAAATGGTACTGGAGCAGTGGAAAGAGGGAACTTGCGCTCTGTTAATGCACCTTTATGGTGGCATTGGCGGTAAAAAGCGGGAACCTCCGGCAAAAGGTCCAGTCTTTTTGGGGCATTTTGCCTATGGGGTAGCACAGGTGGTGCGGGAACCGCTGGCAGATGAGCTAATGTTTGATATCACCTACTACCAGGTTTACACGCATAATGTAGACGGCATCGTATCTGGGAAAGTAGCTTGGAATCGCTTTATGGGCGATCGCCAGTTTGGTTGGATGGGTTCTCGCCCTGCGGCTGATATCCTGATCAGGCTGGGAGCTTTTACCGATGACTTCAATATCAACGGGGTTCAGCGATCGGTTCTGGATGCGCTGCTGGAGCAACTGGAAGAAATGGTTGCTCGCTACCGAACGGGAGATGGCACCGGAGGGACCTACGTTGGACCGGCAAACAATTGTGTGCAGGACTCTAACCAGGCACTCTATGGGGCGCTCAAAGGGTTATATGATTCGTTTAAGACTAATTCCCAGCTTCGAGAATGGATGCAGGACGACCCCGGTGAAGCAGAACGGTATGCTCAACTGGTGCAGTTATCGAAAGGTATCCGGCGAAAATTGCTGCCTCTGGGAACTGCCCGTGCTGACTGGTTAGAGAATAAACATGTGCTGGGAATCAGTCCCGAAGAGAACTTTTTTGAAGGACTGTTACGGGGATTAATTAGTTGGCGAACATTACTACCCCGCCTTGCCAGTGAAGCGATCGCCAAACAATTTCTTAAACAGAGAGCGATCGTCTGGATACTACGCACAAACCAGGTTGGCGGTTACGATCCAGATATAGAGCCGATCGCCCCTACTCAAATCGGCTGGTGAGAGAGATTAGTTTTTTGGTTGTTAATTTTTAGTTGTTAGACGGCTTTCTCTCCACCACCTGTCACCACTTATCACCCCCTACCACCTGACCCCACCCCCATGCCCACGACCATTGCTCTGATTGCCCACGATGCCAAAAAAGACGAAATTGTGCAGTTCGCTTCACAACATGCCCCGGTATTGGCACGCTATCGTCTGATTGCCACTGGAAACACTGGACAGCGTATTCAAGACAGCACCCAGTTGACGGTTGAACAGAAGCTATCGGGACCCGAAGGAGGCAGTGCCCAGATTGCGGCTGAGGTCGCTGAGGGCAAGGTCACTGCCGTTATTTTCCTGGTTGATCCGCTCTACGCCCAACCCCACGAACCCGATGTTCAGGCTCTTTTACGAATTTGCAACGTTCATAATGTTCCTCTGGCAACTAATCTGGCAACCGCAAAGGCGATCGCCACCCGCCTTGCTAAAGCGCTGGTCGCTCACCTCATCTTTAACCCAGTTGCGGGGCAGGGCAATGCTGAACAGGAAGTTGACCTGATCAGGCAGTTACTGGACCCCCATCTCGACCTAAAAGTGTGCGAAACCACGCTGGATACGGATTCTGCCCAACTAACCCGTGAAGCGATCGCAATGGGTGTAGATATGGTCCTTGCCTCCGGCGGAGATGGCACCATTTCCTCCGTTGCCGGAGAACTGATCAGCACTGGCATTCCTCTTGGTGTCATCCCCAGAGGCACCGCTAACGCCTTTTCAGTTGCGCTCGGCATTCCGCAATTGCTGCCGATCCGGAACGCCTGTCAGGTCATTCTGGCGGGGAAAACGCGCACGGTAGATGCCGCTCGTTGTAATGGTATGCCCATGATCCTACTCGCTGGTATTGGTTACGAAGCGGAAACGATTGAGCGAGCCAGTCGTGAGCTTAAAGATCGATGGGGCGCAATGGCATATCTGATGGCGGGCTGGGAAATGCTCAATGAGGGAGTTTTATTTGATGCCACCATTGATGCCGAAGGAGAAAAATATAGCATCCAGGCAAATGCGATTACCATTGCTAATGCGGCTCCCCCTACTTCCGTCCTAGCTCAGGGTGCGGGCGAAGTTGTGATGGATGATGGTCTGTTGGATGTTACCATCGCCACTGCCGAAACCAAACTTCAGGCAGTGACTACGATGTTAAAGATGCTGGGTAGTGCTTTAGTTAAAACTGGTGGAATCCAACAGCAAAATGTGGTTCACGGTCGAGCAAGGCGGATCAAAGTGATCACTGAACCGCCGCAAAAAGTTGTTGTTGATGGTGAAATTATTGGCACAACTCCGATCGAAGTGGAATGTATTCCCAACGGGTTAACGGTTTTGGTTCCCGGTTCAACTTGATATAAGGGTAGCCCCTTGCCTGTACCTTGATAGAAGCAAAAACGCTATAACATCCGACACCCATACCTGATCTTGGAGACTGTTCGGTAGGAGGATGCCGAGGCTTGAGCAGGGAAATACACTTACCGGCGTAGCCAAGTGGCTCGCTACTATTTTTCTGCGTCAACTGTTGTCAATGGAGATGTCGGTCATGGATGCAAATTCTGCTAACGCAGTCAAAAATGACATTAAGGATATTAAAAAAGGGCTGAATTGGTCGATCGCAATCAGTGTATCAATCATTCTGTTGGGGATTGGGGCGATCGCTTTTCCTGTATTCAGTACCTTGACGGCTGAAATTTGGATCTCCTGGTTGATTCTGTTTGCAGGTTTTAGCAAACTTATTTATGCCTTTCAAACACGAGATGAAGGGGGCTTTCTCTGGAAACTTCTGCTCAGCATTCTTTACGTGGTCACTGGACTCTTCTTGCTGATCAATCCATTGCAAGGCATTCTGACTCTAACCTTAGCGTTGGGGATTTTTCTGTTGGTAGAAGGGGTCTTTGAAATTATTCTGTCCTTCCAGTTGCGCCCTCAGCGCGGGTGGTTATATTCCCTGATAAACGGGCTTGCTACGCTTGTTTTAGGGGGGCTTATCTGGTTTAACTGGCCCCTCAATGGTTCGTTTGCGATTGGCTTGCTGGTGGGTCTTAGTCTGCTGTTTACTGGCTTTTCCAGACTGGGATTGTCTTTAGCGGCTCGTTCTGTTATCAGCCAAGCCACTATTTAGGAGAGGGTTTAAAGCCTTCGGCATTCCAGAAAAGGGAGAGGGCAAAACGATCACTCTCAACATTGATTCAGGTTTAGAACCCCGGCTTCTTGAAAGAAACTGGGGTTCTGAAAGTGGGAAGCTAATACCGATTGAAACTGTTGCAGTTACAGATTACTACCCGATCCGATCCCTCCGGCATCCCCCTGAGCAAGGGGGATGCCGGAGGCAGGGGGATCTCTATCTGTCGCGATCGCAAATCAATTTGGTATAAACCTTGTTAAGGATCAGGAATACTGGCTGGGCATGGGGGCTTCCCCATTCAGTGCCCACTGTCCAATGCTCTTGAGTTTGTAATCGACCGGGTCGTGCAGGGAGAAGGTGCGCAGGTCGCGCCAGTAACGGTCGAAACCATAGCGGCTAGCGGTGGCACGGGCACCCATCACTTCAAACATCCGGTTGGTGATGTTCGTCCCGGCTTTAATGGCAATGGCCTTTGCAGTTGCAACCGCGATCGCCGCTTCACCTCGTTCTTCCGCCGTTAACCCAAACCCTTTTTCCCATGCCTCCTGCACAGTTTCGGCTGCCCGGTCTGCCAGGGCGATCGCCGCTTGCAGTTCCCCCCACAGTTCGCCGTACTGGCGCAGGATGTAGGGATCCTGGGAGGCGCGATCGACCCCAGCGGTCATCCAGGGGCGGGCAACGGTCCGAATGTATTCTCTGGCAGATTCCAGAGCGCCTTCTGCAATTCCCAGGTAGACATAGGTCTTGCCAAGTTGGGCAATTACACTGGGCATTGCCAGAAAGAAACTTTCAGGAAAGGGGGACGGTCCGACAAGTTCATCCCGGTACACAATCACATGGTTGAAGGTAAAGCTACCGCTGGCAGTGCGCCGCTGTCCCATGTTTTCCCAATCGTGGTTGTAGATCACCCCTTCCCGTTGTTTGGGAATGACAAAGAAAACGGGCATGTCCATTCCATCTTGCATCGCAGAGAAGACCCGCATATCGGCAACCGCTGTCCCGGTGCCAAAGGCTTTGACCCCATTGACCCGGAAGTGATCACCGACGGGTTCAATTTTGAGGCGGGTGTCGCGGGTGTTAATGGCGTTGCCCCAGAACAGATTGTTTTGGACACTGGTTCGGTAAAAGAATTCGGCTTGAGCAGCCGTGCCCACGACCTGCCCGATAATCACCAGTGCCAGATGGTTGCAGTAAAGTTGCCCAATCGAGCCGTCTGCCTTAGAAAGCTCCTGCACGATTTTGCCTGCTTCAAGCCAGCTTGCACCAATGCCACCATACTGTTTTGGGATAATCAGCGATAGCAGCCCAGATTCTTTGAATTTGCGGACTTCTTCTTCAGGAACTCCTGCTTTCAGATCCCGCTCAATCGCAGTTGCCGCAAAGTCTTTAGCAAGTTTGGTCGCGATCGCCCGGTAATCTTTTAACTCAATCCGTTCTAACAGTTGAATCATTATCTGGTCTCCTTACAGGTAGGGGGGTGGTTAATTTGATGCTTAACGCCGAAGCTGGGACGTACTGGAAAATTCTGCTGGGGTAAATTTGGCTGGGGACAGTCCTGGTTTATTGACTTCCCAATCGGTTTCCAGAACCAATGTTCCACCGGGTTCAGTTGGGGAAATCATGGGTTTTAGGCTGGATGGGTTGCTCTCGCGCCTGTCATCAGCCAGGGATTTCATCGTGCCCAGATCTTGAATTGCGGGACGAGTTAGGCGGTTGTTCAAAATCCGAAATCGGATTCTGGGACCCGAAGGAGCCAGCCGAATAACGGCACCATCGGTCAACAGGGCATGGGTGACGGGCGCATTATCCACATAAGTGCCGTTACAGCTCAGGTTGACAATTTTCCATTCATTACCAAAGCCCCACAGCATTGCATGAAAACGGGAAACAACTTTGCTATGAAGCACGATGTGATTATCGCGTTCGCGCCCAATTCGGATCACAGACTCCTTTTCAAAAGTCCAGCTCCGTAATGAGATCAGTCCAGAGGGGTGAATGAGTTCAAAGGAAATTGCCATATCTAAATCACCTTGGGGCAGAGGAGGTGTCGGCTTTGTTGTCAGCTAAATGGGGATAGCCTGTTGCCTAGTACCTGCTATTCGATTTCTGTGCTTGATGATTTTTAGAGTAGGGAGCGATCGAGAAGAAGTGGAGAAGGATAAAAATCCCAAGGTCAAATTACAGCGGTTTGCAGCCGAGTGCCACCCAGGCGATGCCTTTAAATGAACGCGAACCAATGGATCGGTGTGGCATACACAAACGGAAATGACTGTAAGCGATCGCATCCGTGCTCTACAAACGATAGAATTCACCCTATAGATTGCGTAGACAGCAGCGTTCAGTTTCAGGTGATGTCCCTGTGAGAATTTTGCTGATAGAAGATGACGAAATCTTGATCGACGCTTTGCGGCAAACCCTGACCAGTCAGCACTATGTCGTCGATACCGTCGAAGATGGGCGCAGTGGGTGGGACTATGCCCAAAGTGCAGAGTATGACCTGATTTTGATGGATGTTGGGCTTCCTGGGCTGGATGGCATTTCCCTGTGTCAGCGGTTGCGATCTGAGGGCTGTATCACTCCCATCCTGTTGATTACCGCCCGCGATGCCACCCACGATCGCATCCGGGGACTGGATGCCGGAGCCGATGACTACCTGATCAAGCCCCTCGATCTGGCAGAGCTTCAGGCACGGGTGCGGGCACTGTTGCGGCGGGGCAGCGTTCCCAGTTCGCCTGTGCTGCAAATCGGCGACTTGCGGCTTGACCCTGCCACCATTCAGGTCAGCTATGGTGATCAGCCATTGAACCTGACCCCCAAGGAATACTCCCTGCTGGAACTGTTTCTGCGCCATCCCTCACGGGTGTTTAGCCGGGGACAGATTGTGCAACACCTGTGGACTTTTGACGACCCACCCCTGGAAGAAAGCGTCAAAGCCCACGTCAAAGGACTGCGGCAAAAACTCAAAGCGGTTGGAGCCGCTGACTGGATCGAGAATGTTTATGGCATTGGGTATCGGTTGAAGGAGGGGATTGGGCAGAGGGTAGAGGAGCAGGGGGCAGAGGAGCAGGGGGGCAGGGGGGCAGAGGAGCAAACAAAATCTTCTTCTCTCCCTCTCTCCTCCTCTCCTTCTTCCTCCTCCACCGAGCAACAGTTCAACCAGGCAATGGGCGATCTCTGGCAGCAGTACCGGGGTCTGATGGCGCAACGGTTGGAGGCGTTGCAGAATGCCGCGATCGCCCTGAAACAGGGGGAATTGCCAGAGGCGGTACGTCAGGAGGGGGCGAAGGCGGCTCATAAGCTGGCGGGAGTTCTGGGCATGTTTGAGAAGGAAGATGGGACACGACTGGCACGGCAGATAGAAGCAATCCTGACTGGGGAGGCATCTTTGCCAGAGCCGGAGAAACGCTTGCTGGAACTGGTTCGGGAAATGACCAGGCTACTGGATTTAGGCGATCTGGAACCAGGGCGGCTGTTAGCATCGGCTCCAGTCGTGCCACTTGAGGCGAATCCTGATCAACTGCGATCGCCGACTCAACCCATCAATGTGTTGGTGGTCGATGATGATCCGATCTTTCTGGCAGGGATGCGCTTGCTTCTGGAACCGTGGGGCATCCGGATGACAGGACTGAATGATCCGTTACACTTTTGGGAGCGGCTGCGATCGGTGGCTCCCGATCTGGTGATTCTGGATGTCGCCATGCCAAATGTGAGTGGGATTGAACTCTGTCAGACTGTGCGCACAGATCCCATCTGGCAGGGCATTCCCATCCTGTTTCTGACCGCCCACACCGATACTCACACCATTCAACAGGTGTTTGCGGCTGGTGCCGATGACTTCATCACTAAGCCCGTCGTCGGTCCCGAACTGTTGACCCGGATCACGAATCGGTTGGAACGCAACCGATTACTCCAAACCCTTTCCAACCGAGATCCCCTCACTGGATTAGCAAACCAACCCCAGTCCAGCCGTGAACTGGAACGGTTACTGCAAGAGTCAGCAACCAGCCAGCAGTCCTTCTGTCTGGTCGTTTTAACGATGCTGGAACTGCGATCGATCAACTTCCAGCACGGCCACGAAACGGGTAATCAGGTTTTGCAGCGGTGGGGGCAGATCCTCCAGTCAGCTTTCCCTACCCCTGAAGTGACTGGCTACTGGGGCAACGGAGAATTTGTCATTGGGTTACCTGGACTGAAGCAACCAGAGGCAACCGATCGCCTTGCCGATCTGCAATCCACCCTCCGCCGTCAGGTGTTTTCTGCCCCAGATGGGGAACGATTTCAGGTAACTTTTGCGGTGGCGATCGCCGAATATCCCACCAATGGCTCTACCCTCCACGCCCTGTATCGAACTACCAGCCCAACTCCTGGTGGAGGCTGGCAGAAATAACGAGGGGAGGAGGGGATGGGTGGAGTAGAGGAGGACTCTAGTGAACTGTCAATCGCTCGACCAAAATCAATTTCCCCTACTGGAAACCCTGCAAGCCTGTGCCGATCGCCTGGATGCTCCCTTTTACACACCGGGTCACAAACGTGGAGCCGGAATTCCTGAGTCTTTTCGAGCATTAGTGGGGGTTCAAGCTCTTCAGGCAGACCTGCCAGAGCTACCGGATCTGGATAATTTATTTGCCCCCCAGGGCGTAATTCATCAGGCACAGGAACTGGCGGCGGCGGCTTTTGGGGCAGAACAAACCTGGTTTCTGACGAATGGTTCGACCTGTGGCATCCTGGCGGCAATTTTGGCAACCTGCCAACCGAATGAAAAGATTATCCTGCCCCGGAATGTGCATCAGTCTGCCATTTCAGGCTTGATCCTGTCGGGGGCAATCCCCGTGTTTATTCAGCCAGAGTATGACCCCCAACTCGATATTGCCCACAGCATGACACCGGCGGCTGTGGCAGAGGCACTCATCGCCCATCCCGATGCCAAAGCGGTACTGATGGTGTATCCCACCTACTATGGTGCCTGTGGCAATGTGGCTGCGATCGCCCAACTCTGCCATCACCAGCAGATCCCTTTATTAGTGGATGAGGCGCACGGTTCTCACTTTGCCTTCCACCCGGCATTGCCCACCCCCGCCATGGCAGCCGGGGCAGACCTGAGTGTGCAGTCGATTCACAAAACCCTAGCTGCCCTGACCCAGGCTGCCATGCTGCACGTCCAGGGCGATCGCATTGATCGCGATCTCCTCACCCGCTCCCTTGCCCTCGTCCAATCCACCAGTCCCAACTACCTGCTGCTGGCATCTCTGGATGCCGCTCGCCACCAGATGGCAACCCAGGGAACCGTTTTATTGGAACAAGCCCTCACCCTGGCAGACAAAGCCAGAGTCGAGATTAGCCAGATTCCAAAACTCTCCCTCCTCTCCCCCGAACAGGCACAAACCCCCGGTTTCATCGCCCTTGACCCCACCCGCCTGACGGTTACGGTGTCTGGTCTGGGCATGGATGGTTTTACCGCTGATGAAATCCTGCACAACCAGTTTGGTGTTACCTGCGAACTGCCATCCCTCCAGCACCTGACCTTCATCATCACTCCCGGCAATCAGGAAGCAGACATTCACCGTCTGGTACTCGCCCTCCAATCCCTTCCATCCCCTGCCAAAACCAGACCCAATACAGCCACCCCCCATCCCACTCCCCACTCCCCACTCCCCACTCCCCACTCCCCACTCCCCACTCCCCACTCCCCACTCCCCACACTCCCTCCCCGCCAAGCCTTCTTCGCCAGCACAGACACCGTTCCCATCACCCAAGCTATTGGTCGCATCAGTGCCGAACTCATCTGTCCCTATCCGCCGGGAATCCCAGTCCTGATGCCAGGAGAAATGGTGACAGCAGAGGCGATCGCCTATCTCCAGCAAGTCCTTGCTGCCGGAGGAGTGATTAGCGGCGGTTCAGATTGCAGCCTGCAAACGCTGAAAGTGATGAAAAACGCACTCTCTCAGATGAGTGGAGGAGTGGAGGAGTAAATTTTCTTGACCAATTTCTATTAAGAAGCCGGGGATCTTCAGGTTGATGAGCCAAAATTGGGTAAAAACCCTTTCCCACCCAATGCCCCAACCCCCAGAACCTGGCAAAAAGCCATCAGAAAAACTACCCATTAACGAGCAAATTGCTGATCTTGTCGTGGCACTACTCCGACCGGGAGGAATTACGGCTGGGGGAGTGGGGGCATTCTGGTTTCTTTTAAGAGAGAGTGACATCCCTAAAGCCCTGGCATCTGTCGCCATTGGAGTGGGGCTTTCCTGGGGGGCAAAGTTGCTCAAGCCCATACATGAAGGCACCCAGAAACGTTTGGAAAATACCGGGAAAGCCCTTGACCAGGTGATCGAGCGGAACACTGAACAAGTGTTCGCCAAGCTCACGTCTGCCGAAGACCGCTATTTCACCTGTCAGACCGCAGAGTGCGAGCGATGCAACACCGAGGGGTTAGCAAAGATCAGCGGCATTTTCACCCCCATGCTGGAGCAGGTCTTTGTCCCCCTGGAACTTGACCGGAGCGCTTGCTTGCCAGGGTTTTCCGCTTTGGCGGAAAAGATGGATATTGCCCAACTGGCACGGCAGATTTTCACCCACATTGATATCTGGAATTTACTAACCTACGAAAAACAAGATGGTATCTACCGACAAATTGCGATTTTAGCCTGGGGCGGCTATGGCAAAACCACCCTGCTACGGCACATTGCCTATACTCTGGGCAAAAACCAGCAACCCGCCAGCGTCCGCCGGTTCATTCCAGTCTTGCTGCTGTTGCGTAAGCACCGGGACTTACTGACCCAGAAAAATCCCCCTAACCTGGCTGATTTAATGACACATCATCATATTCCCGATTTACCCGGTGCAGAAGGTCTGCGACTGCCAACCGATTGGGCACAAACGATCCTCAAGCAGGGTAAAGCCTTAGTCATGCTGGACGGCTTTGATGAGGTGCCCCGATCCCAACGTCCCCTGATTGCCCGTTGGTTAAACCAACAAATGCGAGCTTATCCCCAATCAATCTTTATCCTCACTTCCCGCCCCAAAGCTTATACCGAACAACCTGCGGCAGATCGACTCGACTTCCATACCCTGCTCTGGGTGCGAAACTTCAATCTCCAGCAGCGAAAGGACTTCGTCCATAAATGGTACTGGTGCCAGGAGTACTATCACCACGGCAAAACAGATAGTCCCTACGTGCAAAAAATTGCCAGCGAAGCCGCCATCGATTTGCTGACCCAGATTGAGCAACGGCAGGAGCTAGCGGACTTAACCCGAAATCCACTACTGCTGAACATGATTGCCCAGTTCCATCGTCGCTACCCCAGTGCCGCCTTACCCAAACGACGGGTAGAACTGTACCAGGAAATGTGTGTGTTGCAGTTGCAAGACCGCCCCGGTGCCCGCAAGTTGGAAACTTCCCTGGTGGATTGTGATGCCCAGACTATTTTGCAAATGTTGGCACTGGAGATGATGCAGCGTAAGGAAGAACGGATTGACCAGAAAACCCTGCTGGAATGGCTGACCCACTATTTGCAAGTCCAGGAAGAGTCCATTGCTGCCAGCGAATTCCTCATGCAGGTAGAGCAGATTAGCGAATTACTGGTGCAACGGGAACCAGAGGAATTTGAGTTTTCCCACTTAAGTTTTCAAGAATATCTGGCGGCAAAGGAAGTGGCGCGACTGCCCCAGGAAGAACTGCTGTACGACCACCTGGGTGAAGACTGGTGGAAGCAGACTATCCTGCTCTATGCCGCATTGACCAAGAAACCCAGCAGTTTGATTCGGGCAGCGATTAAGGGGAAGGCGACCGATCTTGCCTATGCCTGCTGGCAGGAAACGCGCAGGCGGATTGACGATGACCTGAAGCAGGAGTTGGAAGAATTGCAAGCCTTGCAAGAGGCAGAACAAACCCTGCAAACCTCCCGCTATGCAAAGCTGGAGGAATACCTGAAAAACGGGCAGTGGAAAGAGGCAGACTACGAAACCTACCGGCTGATGATCACCAACCCTGCGGTCGGTAAGGAAGAAGGGCAATGGTTCGATGCCAAAGACCTGAAAACCTTTCCCTGTGAGGATCTGCGAACCCTGGATCAACTTTGGGTCAAGTACAGCAATGGCAAATGGGGTTTCAGCGTCCAGAAGCGAATCTGGCAGGACTGCGGCAGCCCAATGGAATACAATGACCAGTGGGAGCAATTTTGCGATCGCGTCGGCTGGCGCAAGGACGGCGCTTGGTTGAACAACTACTATGACCTCACTTTCAACCTCAATTTATCTTCCCCTGGGGAGTTTCCTGTGGGGTTTTCCCTTGGGGAGGAGTTGACCTGGGGGCTGTTGGGCGGTCTCTTCTCGCGCAGAGAGACTTGTGAACTGTAACATATCGCAGTCCTAGACGTCTTTGAAGATTTGTAATACTGCTGTTCTTACACGATTTTCCGTCCTTCCAGCCATTCGTTACCTGGCACCGCGACCGCCCCCAGACCTCCGAGGTTTTTGGAAACCTCGGAGGTCTAAACCCCACAGTTCAAACCCTGGAGGGCTTGCGTTAGCGGTTATTCATCCTCAAAGAAGATCCGATCATTACCGCGATTGTAGAGATGATAGTAATCTCTGGCTGCAATGGGAGATCGCAGCGTGGCAGAAGATTTCTATCCTGTTTATTCAATATGGGCACTGAGTTTTGGTTAACCGTTATTCAACAGTTTCGGGTGATTGCGGTCATTCGCTGTGACCAATTTGGGACCGGACAACAGATGGCGCAGGCGGTAGCCGCAGGGGGCATCCGGTTGATTGAAATTACCTGGAATAGCGATCGCCCTGCCGATTTAATTAGTCAACTTCGCAGCAATTTACCCGATTGCTGGATTGGGGCAGGGACTTTACTGAACCAGGAACAGGTGAAAGGGGCGATCTCTGCCGGAGCGCAGTTTCTTTTTACGCCCCATGTAGACCAGGGGTTGATCGAGTTGGCGCTTAGTCAGGATGTGCCAATTGTGCCGGGGGCATTATCGCCGACTGAAATTGTGCAGGCGTGGCAGGCAGGGGCAAGTAGCGTCAAAGTCTTTCCAGTTCAGGCAATGGGAGGAGCTTCCTATATTCGTAGTTTGCAGGGACCGCTGGGGCAGATTCCGCTGATTCCAACCGGGGGGGTGACGGTGGAAAATGCCCGCTCTTTTTTAGATGCCGGGGCGATCGCCGTTGGGCTATCCGGTGACCTGTTTCCTCCATCCGCCGTCAGCCAGGGGAATTGGGATTTCATTACTCAGCGGGCAGCGATGCTGATCGAGCAGCGCCTGGGTCGTTAGGGACCAGGACTGAAGCGGTAGGGTTGAAGTCTCGATCGATGGAATGGTTACGGGGCTGTTGTTAGAGAATTTTGAAGTTTTCTAGGCAACAGGCTTTTCCCGCTTTAACGTTAAGTAGGGAGAGTGAGGAGACGCATGGAACCACTGACAAAACGAAACCGGCTAACTGCCCGGAATATCTGCTTGGGATTAGCAATTTTACTGACATCGGTTGTCATTTTACCCACCCCTGCGACACCCCAGACCTCTCACCTGACTGCCCAACCGAGCAAACTGGCTCAGGCAATCCAGAATTTGCAGCAGTCCAATCAGCGCTGGATTCAGATTGACTTACCACGGCAGCGGTTAATTGCCTGGGAAGGGGAACGTCCAGTTTATGCTGTGATTATTTCTACGGGCAAAGCATCCACACCAACGCCTACAGGGTCCTTTGTGATTCAAACCCGACACCGCTACGCCCGGATGCAGGGAGCCGACTATGACATTTCCGATGTGCCCTACACCATGTACTACTCTGGCAACTACGCCATTCATGGGGCTTACTGGCATCATCGTTTTGGCACGCCGGTCAGTCATGGTTGTATCAATGTGGCGGTCAACCATGCCCGCTGGTTATTTAACTGGGCAAAGGTGGGCACACCAGTTGTAGTTCACAGGTGACATATAGCGTTTCTTTCTGGGTGAGGTACATCTCATCTATTTGACTCAAGGGTTTTGCGGCTATCCATGTACCTCACTGGATTCAAAAACGCTATAGCACGCTTTAGTCCTGCTGGTTTGTCAAATTAGATTTTCCTGGCGGAACACTAGGAATCCTCAGGGTCAATGCCCAATTCTTGCAAGCGCGATCGCAGTTTTGCCAGTTCTTGCTCTGCCAGTTCTCGCCGCTGGCGTTCCTGTTCTACCTGTAGTTCTGCCAGTTCCGCAAGTTCTATGGGGCTGGGCACTCGTTGCCCATCTGAAGTGAAAAATCTCAGTCTGGATTCCTGCACTCCCAGAAACAACTCCAACTGCTGGCTCCAGAGCCAACCCTGGGCAGTGGGTTTAATTGGGCGGTACTTGCCACCAATCAGCCTATATCCCTCAAACTCCAGGGTTTCTGGATGAAACCAAAAGTATTCAGGGGTGCGAAACGTCTCTTCATATAACTGCTTCTTGAGTCCTCGATCCACACTGGCTGTACTGTTCGAGAGCAGTTCAATGATCACATTCGGGTACTTGCCGTCCTCAACCCAAACCATCCAACTGCGACGGGGGTGGTTGGGAACTCCCAGAACCACAAAGAAATCAGGTCCACGGAAGTCCCGTGTAGTGATTTTGTCTTCACTGTAGTAGATGGTCAGATTGCCACTGGCGTAAAAGTTGTCTCGATCGCGCCATAACCACTTTAAGCAAGCCAGTAGTAGCTCAATCTGGTCGCGGTGAAGATCACTTTCCAAGGGGGGTTCATCACTCCAGAGGTCGCAGGGAGGGAGGTGGAAGTCTTCTGCCGGGAGGTTGGTGAAAGTCATGGCAGAGCAGCGAAGGAATACTTTATTTTAACGACGCGATCGCCCACCCATTGCACAGGATATCGCCGAGATCGGATTAAGTCAGTTAAAATCCATGCATTTCCAGCCACAGTTCCAGGCTAACCAGGAGCCAGAGTTTGACCCCATAGCGGTTCCAGGTATCGCCCTGGTAGTTGAGCCAGTCGCGGATGAGGGATTGGTTCAGATAAGGGGCGATCGCTGCCCTGCGACTCAACAATAGTTCCCGCGCCTGTCGATTCCAGTGGTCCCGGAAACCAATTTGAACGGGTACCATCATGCCGCTTTTAGGGCGGTGAATTATCGTTTCTGGTAGCAAGTCAGCCACGGCTTGTTTCAGTACCGCTTTTTCCTGCACACCCGATAATTTGTACTCTGGTGGGATCTGCATACTCAGGTCAACCACTCGTGGATCGAATAGGGGCGATCTGCCTTCAACCCCAGCAGCACGGGTCAGGTTATTAACTTTGGTCAGAATGTGGTCGGCTCCCTTGAACTTGATGTTCAGTGCCATCAGGCGATTCAGGTAGCGATCGCCGGAGTCCAGGTCTGGGGAGAACGGATACGGCTCTGACTTTACCCTGGACCAGATTTCTGGCTTCAAGAGGTGGGGTAAATCAGCCGCGCATTTTTGGAAGGAAATCAGGTAAGCCTGGAGCGAGTCCTGCTGATTAACCATCCCGTACAGCGAGTTAATCAGCATCGGCTGATTTTTGGGTCCACCGAAACAAGGGTCGCCACCTTCCCCATTGAGCACCACCTTGACCGATTTCTGAGCCAACCGCCCCAACAGCAGGTTGGGTACCGTCAGCGGATCGCCAATCGGATCATCCAGGGATGCCATCGTTTCAGGTAAATGGTTCCACATATCCTGCAAAGAAATCTCCAGGATTGAGTGGTGCGTCTGACAATGAGCGGCAACCGCGCCGGAAAACTCCAGTTCATTTGGAAATTGGCTACCAAAGTGGATGGAATAGGTGTGAACCGGAGCGTCATGAAATTTTGCCGCCAGGGCTGTCACGCAACTGGAGTCTAACCCGCCAGACAGAAAAACACCCACCGGATCCCCGGCAGGCAGGTATGCCTGAATCACTTGCTCTAGCAGAGAGCGGAGGCGATCGCCATGCCATGCCAGGGGTTGGGCAAAATCCCCCATCTGCTCCTGTAACCGCCAGTAGGAATGGACGGTGCCCTCGGTCAGGTTGACGCTGGTACCTGGTCGCACTTCCCGAATGGGTTGCCAGAGGGTACGACTTCCCGGCACAAAGGCGCAGCAGAGGTAGTCCCGCAAAGCCACCAGATCCAGATTATGGGAACAGCGGGCAGCCAGGGGATGTAATTGGGGAGCCACCCAACGAGTGGCTCCCTCTGTTGTGTAGTAGAGCGTCTGGATACCGGCGCGATCGCGCCCCAGCCAGAGCACCTGCTGCTCTCGATCCCAGACTGCCAGCGCAAACGCGCCCTCCAGCATTGCCCAGGTTTCAGTGCCATAGCATTCCCACAGGTGAGCCACCAGATCCAGGTCACTCTGGTGACTATCCACGGGTATGAATTCTAATTTTTGCAACAATTCTGTGCGGGCTGGTAGCCACACATCCCCCACCAGTACAAAGCGCTGAGAAGGACTAAAGACAGGCTGGGAGGGAGCCAGAAGTGCAATGAGATCATCCTGCCAGACAACGGTTTCAGCCGTTAAACGAGCCGGTCCCCAAACTAATTGCCAGAGAGGCACAACCGGAACCTCTGGCAACGAGTGTTTTTTTGACCACGGATTAAAGCGGTTCACATTAACGACTTTTCTCTAAATAGGTGGGACTCATCAAATATAAGACCTGTGTAGGTTGTCCCTATGATGAAAAAGTAAAGTGCGGTGAGACAAGACACCCATAAGCTTGAAGTATACAAACCCAACAAGCGAGGAAGACTTGTATGAAACCCACCGCACAAAGAAGATCATATACCGGTGAAACAGTGTA
>NZ_JBXBCF010000101.1:0-41260 GCF_056784235.1 Kovacikia sp. CALU 1929 | reverse complement strand
ATGGTAGCGGTCAGAGAGTGGGGATCATCAACACGCCAAACCAGCCTACATACAGGCGGTTTTCGGTGCTGGTCACCCACTCGCAGAACTGACTCCAAAAGCTTTGGCGCTCAGCGCGCTGTAAAGTTGTCGTCATGGTTCTAAATGAGTGCTTGATGTAACGTTTTATTCCGAAGCGGCGAGTAACCGCTTGAGATAAGTTTACATCTATTCATTTATTTTTGTAAAGGGCTGATTTCATCCTACTGTTCAAAAAAAGGGAGATAATCGCTCAAAGCTTTGTTCAAAAAGGTTTTTGAGCTTTAAGGATTGGCGGGCAAATATTAATTCTTACAAGATCGGCCTGATTTTTCTTAATAATGTTGAAGTTCTACTGGCTTCGCCAAAACCCTCAGATCAGCCTGAATCAACCCTTTGAAAGGGCTTTTAGAACCTTTTTATCCTTATTTTAAGGAGCGATCGCTAATCCAGAATCGGCAAGATAGTCAAGTGCCTGGTAGCCTGGGGCGTAAATCTAGCCCTGATTCCGTCGTGCAGGCATTTTGCCTGCACGACGGTTGCAGAATTTTTAGGTTGCTTTACCAGGTTTTGGTAACCAGTTGCGCCCTTTGAGTCAAGGATAAAGTCTTCCACTCAATGCCACTTCAAACGATGGGGACTGAAATCACCGATGCCCCCGCCTTTTCGTCCAATATCGACTTAGAAATTTTGCTGAAGCCAGGTACAATCATTCTGAATACGGCGACCAGACCAAACTATTGTTCGGGCTGGATGCCTAAACGCTGAAGTGGATTAGGCGTAATAATGAAGCCGTAACATACCAACCCCTTGAATTACGGCTCAATTATGGAACCTGTCTCCCTTCGTTAACGACTTAATAACTTCAACCAACTAGCTCCAGCTAAACGGTACCGCTTAATTTGATGAGGAATGTTCAATGATTCAAAATTTTGCCTTTCAGCCTTGGAAAAGTCAGGCTCCAAAACGCTGTCTGGTTCAAGGGATTGGTTTAATCGGAACAATTGGCATTCTCAATAGTGGACTTGCTCTGGCTCAAACTGCTCCGCACGAGTTGGCAATTCCGGAACTGCCACCTGAATTTGTTGAACCTTCCTCTTCAACATCCCCTGTAGTACCCGAAGTACCCGATGTCGTCCCATTACCACTCTCCTCAGATTTTTCCCCTGCTTCTCCAACCGCATTGGATAGAGTAGAGGTACCAACCGTCGTTTTACCGGGGTCTAAGGCGGGATATGATGCCCCAACATCGCTTGTTTTGTCGGAACGGTCTAGCGGGTGTCAGACGGTGCTCAGGAATGGTCAAGCAGTTCCCGGAAGCATTTGTCCACCACCATCTATTGTCCCGTTAGAAGTGGCTGACGCTAGTGGAGTGCATCGTGGATCTGCCGCCACACGAGTGGGTGATCTGAGTTTCGTGAACCCCTCTTCAAACGTGTGGGACTACTACAAACGAACCGTTCGCCCACCCGGTCGATTAGGGAATGGCAATATTCGGCTTATCTTCCCGCTGGCAATTCCAGCTCCCATTTCTTCTATGTTTGGCTGGCGCACCCATCCGATTACGGGTGATCAACGCTTTCATGCTGGCACTGATCTGGCAGCGCCCATGGGTACCCCGGTACTGGCAGCCGTTGCAGGTCAGGTCGCGATCGCTGATTTTCTGGGTGGCTATGGGCTTGCCGTGAGCCTGGAACACAATAAAGGCAGCCAGCAGACTCTCTATGCCCACCTATCTGAAATCTTTGTCAAACCAGGAGAGTGGGTGAAGCAGGGTGAAACCATCGGGCGGGTAGGCAGTACCGGCAATTCTACCGGACCCCACCTGCACTTTGAGTTTCGTCAACTCAGCTCTGAAGGTTGGGTGGCAATGGATGCTGGTCAGCAGTTGGAATATGCTCTGGCTCAACTGGTGAAAGCCATGCAAGTGGCGCAAAAAGGGCAATCCACCAAAGGCTAGGGACCCTGGTGTGCTCGTCTTTCAGGTTCGCAGAGTTGGGGTAGAGTGAGTAGTAAGACCCGTTGATTCGCTACTCTACCTCAGCATGTATCTTTCCAACTTTAAGTATCCGGTCGAGCAAACCGATCCACCCCGCCCTCCCAGGGAAACGCTGCCCACGATGTATGATCTGCCCAGCGAAGACCCGGAGGAACCTGGTTTGCCTGATGAATATCACGACCTTCAGCCCCAGTTACTCAGTGCAACCCTTCGTCTACAAGACTACCTATCCGATCAAATTTTTACAGCCAGCGATCTGAATATTTACTACGATGTTCGGCATCCGCTGCGGTACAAGCGCTCAGACTGGTTCGCCGTGGTCGGCGTACCTCGGCTTTATGAGCATCGAGACCTGCGGATGAGCTATGTCGTCTGGCAGGAGGGTGTCAATCCGTTTGTGGTCGTCGAGCTTTTGTCACCGGGTACCGAAGATGAAGACCTGGGGTTAACACAGCGCGGAATTGATGAGCCTCCAACCAAGTGGGAAGTTTATGAACAGATTCTGCGGATTCCCTACTATGTCGTGTTCGATCGCTATACCAACCACTTGAGAGCCTATTCCTTAGTTGGTGCTGCCTACGAGGAAATCCCTTGCCAGGAGTCAAAGGTTTGGCTACCGTCGTTAAAGCTGGGATTGGGGCTATGGCAGGGCGTTTACCAGGGGGTCGAGCGGCAATGGCTGCGGTGGTACGATAGCGAGGGGAATTGGGTTTTAACTGAAGCAGAAGCTGAACAGCAGGAAAAGCGTCTGGCTCAACAACAGACACAACAGGCACAGGCACAACTGGAAGCCGAACGCCAACGGGCAGAAGCCGAACGCCAGCGAGCAGAAGCTGAACGCCAGCGGGCAGAAGCGGCAGAAGCGAGGGCAGCGGCTTTAGAACAGCGATTACGAGAATTGGGAATTGACTCTGATTAATTTCATTCTGACTGCTTGAAACCTGAGTAATTCAAGCGATCGCTCACAAATATCCGTGTTCAACCAGAAAATCAGGGGTGAGGCGATCCGTACCTGCTGACTCGCTAACCGGTGCCAATCGGAGAAACTTTTCGACATATTTCCCCAAAATATCCCCCTCCAGGTTGACCGGACTGCCGGGGCGAAGGGACTGAAGATTCGTTTCCCCGTAGGTGTGGGGAATGACCGCAACCATAAATCGATAACCAGAGGGGTCACAGTCAGCCACAGTCAGGCTGACACCATTTACGGCAATACTGCCCTTGGGAATGATGTAGCGGGCAACCCGTGGGTCATCCGTGGTGAAGGTCATTTCCCAGGAAGTGGCGGTTTGGGCGGCTTCCCGTAGGTGCCCAATGCCGTCAATGTGCCCGGTGACAAAATGTCCACCCAGCTTGCTTCCCACCCGCAAAGAAGTTTCCAAGTTCACCGAAGTTCCAGGAAGGTTTCCCAGGATGGTGCGATCGCTTGTTTCTGGCGACACCACGGCAATAAATCCTTGAGCCAGAATTTCCACAACCGTCAGGCAAACCCCATCCACTGCGACACTATCACCGATCGCCAAGCCAGCCAAAATCACTCCTGATGAGGCGGGTGAGCAGGTGATTTGTAATTTATCCGCTCCAAGAGGTTGGAGGGTTCCTAAACCTTGAATCAGTCCAGTAAACACTCGTTTTTCGATAAGTTTGATTTAGAACCAGCTAATCGCCCCAATTGCCCCCAAATTGCCCTCCAGCAGAATTTAGAAGTCTTTATTTAGACTGTCCAATTTGGAGGATGATCATTTAGGATTAGGGCATAATTCAGGGCATACTGAAGTATCAACTCACTTAAATCGTGATATGGCTGGCTCACTTGGATCTTAACTATGTTCTCCTTTCTCCCAGTGTTTTTTGCCTTCACTGCTTGACTCAGGATGGCACAGGCTGGTTTCGTTGCTGAAGAAATAATCTCGGCTAAGGTTTTCCCAGAGTTAGGAATACATTAGTTCGCCAATGGACCCCCCAGTCCCAACGTGTTCTCCTACCTTATTTTTTCCTTCCTTCAGGTATTCTAGGGGCTAAGACAATGATTGAAATGAGAGTCGCTGGAATTGCATTGGATGCCGCAACCCGCAGTCCAATTGTGCTATTAAGAGATTCCACCGACCGGCGGCAGCTTCCCATCTACATCGGGCAAGATCAGGCAAAGGCAATTATTAATGCCTTAGAGAATCAGGCTCCGCCTCGTCCGCTGACCCATGATTTGCTGGTTAATATGTTGGAAGAGTGGGACATGACCCTGGAGCGGGTGGTAATCCATTCTCTGCAAGACAATACCTTTTATGCATTGCTAACGGTTTCTCATGGGGAAGTCAAGAAGGAAATTGATGCTCGCCCCAGTGATGCAATCGCGATCGCCCTCCGCACCAACAGCCCGATTTGGGTCATGGAAGAGGTGGTTGCCGATGCCTCCATTCCCGTTGACCGGGATGCCGATGAAGTCGAGCGCCGTGCCTTCCGTGACTTCATTTCTAACCTGCGTCCAGAGGATTTTGTGCAGCGAGGTAAGTTTAGCAGTAGCGAAGAAAGCAGCAACAGTTGAAATACCGTCGTTTCGGCAAAACGAATCTTCCGCTGTCAGTCTTTTCCCTGGGCACCATGCGGTGTCTGGGCTCGGAGGAAGTCTTTGATCAGACCGTACAGCAGGCGATCGCCCTGGGCATCAACCATTTGGAAACTGCTAGTGGTTACGGTAATAGCGAGGTTTTCCTGGGAAAGGTTTTCAAATCGAGGTTGCCTGTTCCCCGAACCCAACTTTACATCACAACTAAAATTCCTCCCACCGCCAATGCTGACCAGATGGCACGCACCATTGATGACTCCCTCGATCTCCTGGGGTTAGATTATCTGGATGCGCTGGCAATTCATGGCTTAAACACCTGGCAACATCTGGAGTGGATTCAGTCTGAGCAAGGCTGTATGAAAGCGGTTCACCGGGCAGTTGCCGATGGCAGAGTACGCCATGTCGGGTTTTCAACCCACGGCTTGCTGGAGGTGATTCTGGCAGCGATCGCCACGGATTTATTTGAGTTTGTTAATCTGCACTACAACTATTTTTTTCAGCGGAACGCTTCTGCGATCGCCCTCGCCGAGCAAAAAGACCTGGGTATTTTCATCATTTCCCCTGCCGATAAAGGTGGTTTACTTTACACTCCACCTGCCCCACTGGAACAACTTTGTCAGCCATTGTCTCCCCTGGAGTTGAATTATCGATTTTTATTAAGCGACCCCAGAATTACAACGCTCAGTGTGGGTCCTGCCAACCCGAAAGAGTTACTAACCCCTCTAGCGATAGCCGATCAGGATGATGCCTTAACCGCAGTGGAAGCAGAAATACTGGAACGCCTGGAAGCTCATCAGAATAATCTGTTGGGAACAGACCAGTGTCATCAGTGCTACGCCTGTCTACCCTGCCCAGAGGGCATTCACATTCCAGAGGTGCTGCGACTCAGAAATCTGGCTGTAGCTTATGAAATGACCCAGTTTGGGCAATATCGCTACCGGATGTTTGAAAATGCAGGGCACTGGTTCCCAGGCAACAAAGCCAATCGCTGTACGGATTGTGGCGATTGCCTGCCCAGATGCCCAGAAAATCTCACGATTCCTACTCTTTTGCAGGATGCCCATCAGAGACTAAACGGTAAACCGGGGCGTAGGCTGTGGGGTTAGTTTTAGATGGGTTGGATTAGTATGGAGAGACTGTGGAAGCTTGAAATTAAATCCTTCCATTTTTATTGGCAGGTATTAAAATCAATTTTAATCTTACGGTTTCTCTAATTAGATTTAGGCATTATGTTAAATAATAATTATTAATCAATCGGCTGTTATCTTTAAAGTGTGGGTATCGCATCTCGGTCATTCAATTTAATTGAATTGATTTCTGAAAACCATTGCTGTTCCTGAAGTCACCATGAGTACCACGCAACCTGAGCAAGCCCAGACCTACCGCAACGTGATGGAATCCCTGGTTGTGGAAGAAGTTGAAAAACAGTTCCAGCGACTGCCTCCCAAGGTTGCCAGTTATGTGAATAAAGCCGAGGTGGTTGCCTACGCGCTCAACCGCCTTCCCCCCCTTTATGCCACCAGCGAAAGAGGTTGGCAGCAGCAGCGAGAGCGGGCACGGCGGGGAATGGATCATCAAATCATGACGGCGGTCAGACAGGCGATCGCGGCTGTCCAGCGAGACCCGCTGCGGGCAGTAACCCCGCTCAAAGTTGAAGAAGAGCAAGAATCAATGGCAGCCCTGCATGGGTTGAAAGATTTGCTGGGACGGGAGGAACTTTCCTGGCGAGATCTGGTCAATGCAGTTGAAAATGCCCTTATCAAAACAGCCCGTGGAGAAATTACCTGGCGTAAGCGAGCAAATACCTCTACTCAGCGCAACGAATGGAATGACACGCGCTACCTTCTCTAGGTTTCATGTCATGCCGCGATTGAGTAACCGCTGTCACTCGGCTAAAGCGGTTTGGGGTGTCTTGGTTCTAGTGCCTTTCTGGGTGGGGCTAGGGCAGGCAACAGGGGCGATCGCCCAGGTTCGTGAGCCGCCTCAACCAGGATCGATGCCTGAGTTGCAACCTGCTCCAGAACCCCTGGATCTTACCCTACTGAATCCTGCTTATACCCCATCTTCGGTCGTTACAGCGACTACAATCTCCCAAACTGGGTTAACTATTCCCAGCCTGTGGTGGATTTGGGAGCAGTATGCTGACCGCGAGTCATTTGGCAGGCAGTTGATGGAAAACTGGATTGCCCACCCGCCTCAACCAGCCAGCCAGCCTGGGCGGATTGATTTTGTAGTGAACCGCCAGCTCTGGAGTTCGCTCGACTACCTCCAGCGCTATAGCTTCATTCATAAATTTGGCTCAGTTGCCAGAGATTATGGCTACAATACGCGGGTCTTTGACAACCGGGCAAACTTTCTGGGTGCCTACACCTGCGACTTTAATTCCCGCACAGCAGGTTTGCCAGATGGACTGCGATCGCAACCGGCAAAGTCCCTTTCCACAAACCCCTCTGCTAAATATTCACCGTTTATTCAGCCCGCTCAAGAGGTGAATTGTGCCACCTTGCTCGACTACAACGGTAGTTCCAGTCTGCGCGGGCGACCTACTGGCGCAGGCGCTTCCATTCTGCCTGGTAAGCCTTAGTAGTCTTTTCAGGTAAAGGCTTGAGAAATTCGCTCACTTTAAGCGTCTGTTGGTCGAGCAACAGTAACGGATTAGACCGTAGTTCCGGGGGTAAACGGTCGGGGGCTTCCTGCAAAATGATGGGGGAAGCCGCCTGAGTGAGCATAGACAGTTGGGTCGCGATGGTTGGTTGCCAGCAAAAATCAATCCAATCCGTGACCAGGGATGGAATCTCAGGCTTGTCTCTGACTGGGCGGACCCAAAGATCTGCCCACAAGGCTGTTCCCGATCTCGGGACGATCGCCGCAATATCTCGGCTCCTCTGCATTGAGCGCAACACATCGGTAGACCAGCCGACGGCTAGCCAGGTGTCTCCCAAGACCAGGGGTTGTAAATAATTATTGGAACTATAAAGCTTCACTTGCTGCTGCAAGGCATCCAGTTCAGACTGTAAATTGGGCACTGAATTAAGGTCTAGGGTGTTGTAAGACTTACCCAGCTTTTTCAGGGTCAGCCCAATCACTTCACGGGCTTGATCGGGTAGAGAAATCTGGCGGCGCAGATCAGGTCGCCAGAGGTCACTCCAATCTGTTGGAGGCGGCAAGCCCCTGGACTTAAAGATATCCTGACGATAGGCAATGACGGTACTACCCCAACGATAGGGCGCTGCCCAGATTTTGCCTTTAGGGTCTAGCTCTCCTTCATCGTTGCGGGTGACCAGGTTTTTCCAGCGCGCATCCTGGGTCAATAGATTCCACCCTTTTAGTTGAATAGGGTCAAACGGTTGAATCAGCTTTTGCTGAATCGCTTGACTCAACCAGTAGTCACCCAGAGTAACCAGGTCAGAAATCGTTCTCTGTTGAGAATTTCCTAAAAACGGAATCCAATCAAAAAAGCGGTTAGAAGGGGGAGTTTGGTTTCCTTGCTGTTTCCAGCTTTGCAGTAAGGAGAAGAGGGATTGTAGCTGTAACTCTGGGGAAAAATTTAGGTTCGCCTGTTTAGAAGCCTGGTTTAAATAGCTGTGAAATTGACTGAGAACCTGAGGTGGAATGGAGCCGTTCAGCATTTGCACATTTAGAGTAGGGCGATTCTGCCCACCGCATCCTACTAACAGATGGCTCAATCCTAAGCTGGTAGTGCCAATTAAAAAAGAACGTCGGTTGATCATAGACTGGTCAGCATTTAATTGTTGAAAACAGGTTGAATTCAATCAAATCAGGTTAAACCTCATCCAAGTTGAGAATTGGAAATTCCTCCAAGGAAAAACTGCGGGTTTCTAAGTTGGTGAGGTTTAGCTATCCTTTCAAAATAAAAATAACCCGGTTTAATTGCCACTTATTATTTCCTGTAGTCACTAGTGAATCAAGAGAAATTCTTTAGTTTTAATATTTTTTTGATGGCTCAATTTGTCTATTTTGTTTTTCAATTAGATGAAATTTATGGCTGATGCAAAGCACTGAAAGACTTGGAAGATCATCGAGGGGTTGGAACCGCTTCTAACCCCAACACAGGCTGTAAAGTATACCCTGTATAGTCGCCAGCCTGCACCAAAGGCTTTACGGGACTCTAAAACCTGGGACAGGGCTAATCGAGATTTCTTATTCTAGAACACTAGAAGCCATATGATGTTTCAGAGCAATTCCCGATCAAGCCGTTCAACCCTTTGTTTTGCTTTGAGTATAGCAATTAATTTATGAAGCTAATTCAGAGCAACGCGGGTTGAATTCCATTGATTAATGCAGGATTCATAGGAAGCCTGATAATCTAGGGTTAAGACATTGTTAATTCAGGATAGCGCGGCTCAGAAAACTGTATTGAAAAAGACGATTCTCTTCCTATGGATTCAATCGGAAAATCAAAGGTTAAATGATTCAGCAGTTAACCCCAAGTTTAAGGAGCGATATCTAGAATGAGTGGGTAGAACTTACTATCCGAACTGGGGCACTGAATGGACACGTTACAAAAACAAGTGAGCATCTTAAGCAATAAAGTGGATGCTCTGTATCAGTTGATTGAGCAACTAAGTGGTAGGGTCTCGGAGGTGGTTTCTGAGTGCCGATTTGGTTCCGATCAAATCCAACGTTTGGAAAGTGGGGTAACTCCTGGCTATCGCACCTATCAAGGGTATACCAGTTTTGATGCGGCGATGGAGCACAAAGACGTTTTGGTGGATTCCAACAGTCCAGACTCATCCGGGCAAAGTGGTGAAAAGCAAATTTCGCCCGAAATCCAAATTCAACGTTTAACCGCCCAGTTAACGGCTGCCTACAACCGGATTGCAGCTTTAGAAGAGCAGCTTCTTTCCCAACGAATTCATTAGGCGGTGACTTATTTTTCTAGTGGCATGGTTGATGCATTGATCCGTTGATAGCGTTCTGCCAAGTGCTCGATCGCCCCCAGCAGTTCTCGTTGTCCCCAGTGTTGATAAAGATGGGCAGCGATCGCGCATCCACCGGCTCCCACCCCCTCTTTAACAAAGCCCTGCTCATATGCTCGCAGTTGATAGAACCGTGAACTGGCAAAACTGAGTTGGCTGGCGATTAGCGGTACCGGGCCAATTAATGTTGCCAGCCCAACGGTGTCGCCGGTCAAATCCTCTGCCACCCAACGAGTTGTGCCCACCACAATCTGCTCTGGCTTCCAGGGTAAATTGTGATGTTTGGTAATGGCTCTCAGTAGTGCATAGACCGCCAGCATTTGGGTTCCCCCTGCCAACAATACGCCAGCAGACCGACTGGCAGCGATTGCCATCCCAGCCACCGCAACCTGCATCGGATCGCCCACTGCTGCAACTAAAGTGAGGGGGGAGTTAGGTGTCGGGTGGGTACAATCGGGTACCTGATGTCGGGCTTCGGCGTGAACGCTCAGCCGAACGGCGTCGGGGCGCGCGTATTGGAACCCTGGCCCAAACTCTGTTCCCCATACTTTTCCCCACCATCCTGCCTGCTTCAAACCAGATGCAACTAGTCCCCATTTCTGCTGATGGTTGCATCTGGGGTGGCTGCTATTCACCTTACCCGCTGCCCCAATCCCTAAGCCAGTTAGGACTGCCAGTGCGGTGGTAGTACCTCCAACTACACATTCACTTAAGATGACATAACTACCAGCCGCCTGGGCAGCCAGCTTTTCACCCCAGTGCAGCCCTGCCTGTAATAAACCCTCCACGGTTGACCGATCCATCGCCTGTCCCTGGCTCAGACATCTAGCTGGGGAGCCACCCAGGTCGATCGCTGGTACCGCTGGAGCATGAACCAATCCAGCATTGAACAGATAAAGCGGGATCCCTTGGGCTTCAAGAATGGCGCGGGAAATCAGAACGGGTGATGCGCCCATCTCCAGGGGAGGTAAGGGATATCGGGGAGCAGCCTGGGGACCGTTATAGAGGAACTCCGCATCGGCGATCGCTGTATACTGGCGATCCGCCGGTGTAGCACCCGCCGCCGAAATTCCCGGAATTAATCCGGTTTCTGTAAAACCCAACACACAGGCAAAAATTGGAGCCTGTCCCCGATAACGTTCTAACCAGGACTGTCCCTGCTCTCTTTGGGTATAAACGTTGATTGCCATCACTCGTAATCCATCAACACCCGCACCCACCTGGGCGGTCGGGGAATGGGATTACCGAGCCGATCCAGCAGGTACCAGGCAGCCAGGTGGACAACAAACATATAAATAATATTTCTCAGAAAGACCATAACCGTAACGGCAATTTGCACCATCCATAAATTGGGCTGAATCACCAATCCCAGCTTAACGAACAGCCAATCTAGAAAATCCGTCACCTGCGCAGTTGCATATAGCCAGAGGTCATCACCTAAAAGCAGGGATACGAGCCAGATACGGAAGAAAAAGCCAAAGGTACAGAGGAGGGAACCAATTGCGATCGCAATTGCCCAACTCGCTCTTCGTTGCCAGAATACCCCCAACAAAACCCCCAGAAGACCATAGGGAACCACATAAAGAATGCTGCGAGCGGGTCCCATCAAGACACTCAGCAATAGGGCGGAAACCAATGCCCCCATCCAGGCGGCACGACTGTTCCAACGCAGGTAGATGAGGGCAATGGGGACAGGAAAAAAGATTTGTAACAACGGTCCCATCGGGAAGTAGTAGTTCACTAACCAGATGAGACTGGCGGCACTTGCCAAAAAAGCAGTTTCCACCATGATGATGGGACTGTCAGAATCCAAAACTCGACGGGCACTATGAAAAGGCGCTGCCGAGGGTTCTTCTAGTAAGTGCTGTCCCTGTTTAAGTTTCTCTCCTGTGCCGGTATCCACTCTGGAAAGTTCTCTTTCGGCTTCTTCCCAGGCAGCTTCCTCATCCTGTTTAGATAAATCAGAAGCAGCCGGTTCATAACCCTTGTCGGCTCTTCCAGAAGGCTGGTCATTAAAGGAATTGCTCATGTACTCCTAGGGAAGGCATCTGCTCTACTCTAGATCCAAAACGCAGGTCAAGAGCAATCGGTCATCGGGCATTACCTGAAACAATGGGGTACCTTACCTGGATTTAAATCTCATCCAAGTTGAGAACTGGAGATTTTTCCCAGGAAAAAACAACGGGTTTCTAAGTTGGTGAGGTTTAAGATTGATAAGCAGAACGAAGAACCAAATGCCTCAAACTGAATAATACCTTACGCATACTAGGGGAATGTAAGACTGCCCACAAATTAACTCCCAGGCAAATTCCCCCCAATGCCAGCAGAATGTGGGTCTGGACAGCTACAACACCAATTACAAACCAGGTCAGGACGTGGAGTATCATAACTCCGGCACATAGACCAGCCAGTGCTGCGGTTCGTCGTACCCAAATTTCGTGTCCCAATGCTGCCAGCAGAATTGTTTGCAGAGTGATCAGCAGATTAATCGGCACCAAGACGGCACAAATTGCCACACAGTGGGTATGAGAAAACTCAAGCAGGCTAGCGAAATAAGTCATAAGTCTCTTGAACGGGATGGATTTTAGACCCTGAGATTTAGAGTATAACGAACGGTATATGCCTGTACTTCCAGATTTGCAGTTTCTATTCAGTATTTCGGTTCAGTAGCCTCGGCAACTATTCGCTAAGCGTTTACGCAGGTTAGAAGCACCTATACATGTAAAACTTGCCTCTACCGGTTAAGGAACCCCTTGAATTTCCCGAGTCCGCGTTGGTGAACCTGGTTCATGCTGTCGCGGTTTTAATCACCTGAGACTTTTCTTTCAAGCTATACATTTGGTTTAACTAATAACATTTAAACCTGACTGGCTATCTGTTTACACCCTCTTAAGAGAGACGATCGCCCCCAACATTGCATTTAATTTGATTTACAGTGGTTTGCAGACGAGTGCCACACAGGCGATGCCTTTAGATGAATGCGAAACAATGGATCGGTGTGGCATACATGAATGAAAATGGCTGTAAGATGGCGTTCTCCAGGCAGGTAGATCTCAAATGGGTGTCTGCCTAAAACGTCAGTACCGTGCGAATCGCTTCGCCTTTGTGCATCAGGTCAAATGCCTCATTCACCTGCTCAATCGGCATCACATTCGTGATCAAATCATCGATATTGATCTTGCCTTCCATATACCAGTCCACAATTTTGGGAACATCCGTGCGTCCCCTCGCTCCCCCAAAAGCAGAGCCTTGCCATACCCGCCCCGTCACCAACTGAAACGGACGGGTGCTGATTTCCTGCCCTGCTCCAGCAACCCCGATGATGGTGCTGATGCCCCAACCCTTGTGGCAACATTCCAGTGCTTGGCGCATGACTTTGACATTGCCAATGCACTCAAAGCTGTAGTCCGCTCCGCCCTTAGTCAGTTCTACTAGGTAAGCAACCAGATCCCCTTCAACCTCCTGAGGATTGACGAAATGAGTCATGCCTAGTTTCTCTGCCAATGGACGCTTTTTAGGATTCAGATCGACTCCAACAATCATATTGGCTCCCACCATTCGGGCTGCCTGGATCACATTCAGCCCAATGCCGCCCAAGCCAAAGACCACAACATTGGCTCCTGGCTCTACCTTCGCTGTGTGGATGACGGCTCCAACTCCGGTGGTGACTCCACACCCGATGTAACAAACCTTCTCAAAGGGAGCATCCTCCCGAATTTTGGCGACGGCAATTTCGGGTAACACTGTGTAGTTAGCAAAGGTTGAGGTCCCCATGTAGTGATGTAGCATCCTGCCACCCATCGAAAAACGACTGGTGCCATCGGGCATCAACCCTTTGCCCTGGGTAGAGCGAATTGCCTGACACAGGTTGGTCTTACCGCTAAGGCAGTACTCGCAGTTACGGCATTCAGGGGTGTAGAGGGGGATGACGCGATCGCCCGGTTTAACCGACTGAACGCCTGATCCCACTTCCACAACTACCCCCGCGCCCTCGTGCCCCAAAATTGCTGGAAATAACCCTTCAGGATCGGCTCCAGAAAGGGTAAAGGCATCTGTATGACAAACGCCTGTGGCTTTGATTTCCACCATCACTTCCCCGTCTTTAGGCCCTTCGAGTTGCACCGTTTCGATGCTCAGGGGTTGTCCTGCTTCTAAGGCAACAGCGGCTTTAACATCCATAAATCGGCTCCTGCGGTCAGTTCTTCTGAACAACGGTTCAGGTGTAGAAACTATGCCACATTTACCGGAAGTTCGGCACTGGGTTAATTGACTTTAAACAATCGGGAAGCGAAGTGTGGATTGAGTAACTTCTCTGGTTACATCTGCTTAGCTTAGGAGATTTCCAGCAAACAAATTACTTGCTCGCTATGTCCTTTAACCAAACCTACGTTGCGGCTTGGGGGCTAGTGGTTTGTCAACCTTGATTTGTGAGTTTGGGACAGGAAAGGGGTTATTATTTTAGGCTTTTCAACCCACAAAATAATTCTTGGCAGACCACTCGTGTTTCCTGGCAAAGCCAAGGGGCGTAGATAGGTGAATGTCTGGAAGAGTTGCCCATCACCCATCTACCCATCCCGATACAACTGGAAGGTATTTCTGCCAGATTGCACTAGGGCGTTTTCTTTTGAATGCGCAACAGTTCAGCGTTAATCTGTTCCTGAAGGGCAGCATCGCTTCCCTTACGGCGAGTAATCTCATTGAACTGAGACACAGACATACCATTGCTCTTGATGATCTCAGCCGATTCATTTATGAACTCATCGCAGATACCCCGCACAGAGGCAGGAATAGTCGGCTGTTGGCAGACGTTAGCGGGCACATTGCCGCCTGAAAATTCCCGCTTAGCTTCACTAAATCTCTTTTGGCGGAGGCGCTCAATTTGATAAGCAGCATTAGCATAGCTAGTAACGGCAGGGTCATCCTGGGCGTAGGCAGCAGCCCCTGCAAACAGGTCAGCCGGATGGCGTGTCACGGGTAGTGTGATGCCTGAAAGCAAACTAGCAACCGATAGCAAACCCGCAACTCCCATTCGTGAGAATGCAGGACGAAGAGCCACAAACGGTTTCATCAGTCTTGTCGGGAAATGGCTTCCCAGGGAACAATTCAGAGTTTTCATCATGGTTGAGCGCATACCGAACACAATTAGCACGTACAAGATTCTTCTATAAGCTTTGAATTATTTTAGAGGTGATAAGTTCCACTGGTTACCAATCATTTAGGAAATTTGGCAGAAAGGCAGGAGTTAGGGGTGAGTTAACACAGTGGTTCCTGATTCACCATAAGTCAAAACTATACCCACGGAAAGATGCTGCAAGAGCCTTAAGACAGATAGGTTGATTGAAGTGGAATTATGTCTGCGTGTTAAAGATGGCTCACGTTCTGTTAGTAGATGACGAAGCGCCTTTACGGGAAAGTCTCTCCTATGCTTTAAGGCGAGAAGGCTATGAAGTGACGACAGCCGCCGATGGACTGGCTGCGCTCAAACAATTTCATAAGCAAGTTCCTGATATCATTCTTTTAGATTTACTGCTGCCGGGAGTTGATGGAATGGAAGTATGCTGGCGCATTCGAGCATTTTCTGACATTCCAATTGTGATGCTGACAGCTAAAGATCAGGATATTGATAAGGTTTGGGGGTTAGAGGCAGGTGCTGATGACTACATTACAAAGCCATTCAACACCCGTGAGCTGTTAGCCCGGATTAAAGCGGTTTTACGTCGCCATACATCTGGTCAGTCGAAAGAATAAGCACGATCGCTATGGGTTGGTTGCCATTTCAGATTCAGTTCCCGTTTTGGATAAAACGTAATTCGTTTCAAGCCAAACTGTTTGTATCCTATCTGTTGCTTACAGTCCTGGGTACAACCCTGATGGCAGGCTATCTCCTATGGTCTTTCTATGCCTACTTCATGTGGACAAGGCAGGTTGACCTGGAAAATTGGACCGCGGCATTGAGTGAAAGCATTGCAGATTCTCTAGCGACGGAGAATGTTGAGCGGGTCAATCTTTTGGTCAGTCGCTATGGCGCTCCAGAAACAGTGACCTTGCGAGTTTTTACTCCAACTGGGCGGTTGCTTGCCACCTCTGCCCCAGAAGATCGGTACATCACAAACTGGTTAGAGGTTCCCGGAGTCCAGGAAGCCCTGAAAAACCAGACAACCCGGGGAGTTGCCAAAGGAGTCCTCTCTGGAGACGATCGCATATACATTACCCGCCCAATCATTTACAACAATCGCTTTTTAGGCGTGTTACGCATGTCCGTTACGCTGGCTCAGTTTCAGCGTCAATTTGCCGTCTTAATATGGACGGTGCTGGGGGCACTCCTATTAACTGTTTTGCTGTGTGCGGTCATTAGCGATCGCTTCGCCCATAGTCTCGCCAAACCGATTCAAACAATGCAGAACTTTGCAATTCGTATGGGGAGCGGGCATTTCGGTGACAAGCTCACCATGCGCCAGAGCAACGAACTGGATCAACTGGCGCTGGAGCTAAACCGTATGAGTGAACGTCTGGCTTCCCTGGATCAGGAGCGCAGGGCATTTCTAGCCAATGTTTCCCATGAGCTTCGCACCCCCATTAGCAATGTGCAGGTGACCGTAGAGGCACTCCGAAATGGAGCGAATGAAGAGCCTGAACTGCGCGATCGCTTCTTTCAAACCATTGAAGATGAAAACCGACGGTTGGCACGGCTCATCCACGACTTACTGGATTTGGGACGACTGGAAGCCGGAGTAAGCCTGCTGGAGCGGCAGACCATCATACTGAGCGACCTCATCGACCGGGCAATTCGGGCAGTAGAGTCTCGGATGCAAATGCACGGATTGGTGATTCAGTCCGACATCGCTGATTTACAAATCAAAGGAGATCCTGAACGACTTCTGCAAGCATTTCTGAATATTTTGGACAATGCCATCAAATATTCTAGACAGAGGTCAAAAGTCTTCATCACAGGCTATCGAGAAGGAAAGCAAGCAGTTGTGACCATTCAAGATCAGGGACCGGGAATTAGCGATACCGATCTTCCCCGGATTTTTGAGCAATTTTTCACCGTAGACCCGTCTCGTAAAGGTAACAGTGCAGGTTTAGGACTGGCAATTACCCAGCGCATCGTAGAAGCACACGGCGGTATGATTACTGCCAACAGCGTCACAGGACAAGGAGCTACGTTTACGATTCGGTTGCCGCTTGGGTAGGGGTGACGGGTACTTTAGCGATAAGTCAGAAAATTGATTTCCTGGCGGATATTTCGGCACCACCAAGATTGTCAGTCAACCAGGGTGTCAGGTGCCAGGCATGTTTAAGTAGATTTAGACCGAGATCTGCTACTGCAAATTCAGACAAGCTTTTTTGTAACCTGTATATTGCCCATCGTACGGGAAGCAAGCTACATCCCCAACCCTTCTTCCCAAGGGGCGAGGGAGCCAGAACTCCTGTTCCCTCGCCCCTTGGGCTACCGTGTATACAGATCTTGGCTTCGTTGGAGTCTGGCTCTGGGGGACTTCCCCCCAGTCCCCCGCTTTTTGGGGTCCTAACTCCCCCAAACCCCCCGTTCGCGTAGCGTCTCCACAGGAGTTAAGGGTCTGGCGCTGAGTCTTCAAGTCTAGCTCGACGAAAATCGGTCGCAGATTGCCTCAAATTTAAAGACAACCGTTCCCCTTGCCACCCGTTTGCCCTTGCTTGAAGACCCAATCGGATGAATGTGCCATTGATGCCGAGATTGCATCGTTTTGGAGGGGGTGCGGGGGACGCAACCTGTTTTACGGGTGAGAACACGAGACAAGCTTTGTCAGTTCTCACCCGTAAAATCCTCTGCTACGGGGGGTTGGGGGGTTGCCCCCAAGCAGGATTCTGCTACCCACCGTCAACGCTGCGATCACCTACCGATTCAACTTTTACGACTTGTGTATATACAGTAGCCCCTTGGGAGAGGGTTAGGGTGAGAGTAAGGGGGAATGCACAGAAGGTTTACTGATACTGCACTAGGCTAAAACTTCTGGTTTCACGGCAAATGTCAGCACAGTTTCATCGACTCCCTTTAGCTTCAGGGGACTGTATTTGACAATTTCGTCTTCTTCCAGATAGTCCGCGACCGCTGCTGAAACCAGAATGCTATCGGGTTCAGCGGCTTCCTGAATCCGGGAGGCGATGTTAACGCTGGGACCGATCGCTGTATAATCTGCCCGTTCCGCACTCCCAAACATTCCTACCACGGCAGTTCCCTGGTGAATTCCACAACGGAACTGTACCTGGGCAATGCCCTGCTCTTGCCAGCGCTGGTTGAGTTGTTGGAGTGCCTGGCGCATTTGGCGGGCAGACGCAACGGCTCGACGCACCTGTTCATTGGGGTTTAACTCCTCTGGAGCACCAAACACCGCTAGGATGGCATCGCCCATAAACTTATCAATAGTGCCGCCATTATCAAAAATAGCATGGGTCATTTCTGCTAAATACTCGTTCAACAGTTCGGCAACCCGGCGCGATCTCAGCGTATTGGAAAGCTGGGTAAACCCCACAATATCGCTAAACAGAACGGTCACCAGGCGCGGCTCTGGGCGTAGATCCAGAACTAACTCACCCTGGGCTGCCCGCTGGACTAAGGAAGCAGGCAAAAACCGCTTCAGCACAGACTCAGTGAGATAGTTATTAAGTTCGGCAACCCGGCGTTCGTTCTCCTTCAATGCCAGCAAGTTACGGACTTCTGCCAGCAGTTCGCGATCGCTAAATGGTTTAGATAAATAGGCATCTGCACCCCGCTCTACTCCCTCAATGCGGGTATCTTCATCAGCTTTAGCCGTCAGCAAGACAATCGGAATTCCCTTCAGTTCATCCTCCTCCCGAATCATCCGAATCAGATCCAGCCCGGAAACACGGGGCATCATTAGATCCGTAATGATCAAATTGGGACGGTAAATTTGGGTTGCCTGAAAGCCTTCAGAGCCGTTACGAGCCGTCCACACCTGATAACCCTGCTCCCGTAGAATACTAGAAACGTAGGTGCGCAGGTCAGGGTTATCATCCACAATCAGAATGGTTGAAATGCTGGAACCCTCTACCGGCTCAGGATGGGGAGCATTTTCTCTGCCCCCTTCTTCCGCCTCCATTTCCACATCTGCCAACTCAACCGCTGCTCGATTGGGTTGAATTTCTGCCTGCACCTCAATTACCTGGGCGGCAGGTAGGTGAGAAGTTCCCGTCTGAAGCCACACCGTAAAGGTCGTCCCCTCCCCATAGGTGGACTCCACAGAAATTTGTCCGCCATGCAAGTCCACCAATTCTTTCACCAGTGCTAGCCCCAGTCCACTACCCTCATAACTGCGATTGGCAGAGCCTTCCGCCTGCCGAAAGCGTTCAAACAGATGGGGCACCTGATCAGGACGAATCCCAATCCCTGTATCGATTACCTTGAGTAAACAGTGATCCCCAGCGGGTTGCAGGGTAACTGTAATTTTTCCCTCCTCCGGGGTAAACTTCATCGCATTGGAGAGCAGGTTATACAGCACCTTGTCAAATTTCTCCAGATCGAGATAGACCTGGGGACAGTTTTCAAGCTGAGTCTTTAAACCGATTCCCTTCTTCTGGCAGTAGGAGCGGAAGGAGTCAACCGTCTGGCTGACAAACTCTACCAGATCACAGGGACGGAAGCTGGGCTGCATTCGTCCAGCATCTAACCGCTGTAAGTCAAGCAATTGGTTGACCAGACGCAGTAAGCGGCGTGAGTTCCGCAGGGCGATCGCTGCCTGCTCGTAGGAAAGCCCCTGTTTCTGGGCGACAGCGGATTCTAGTGGACCAATGGTTAAGGTCAGGGGTGTGCGAAATTCGTGGGAAATGTTCTGAAAGAACTCCGTTTTCTGGCGATCGAGTTCCAGCAGTTGTTCTGCCTGCTGGCGGGTCTTCTGGTAAAGGCGGGACTGATGCACCGCGATCGCCGCCTGCGCGGCTACTGCTTGCGCCAGTTCAATTTCTGAGGCTTGCCAGCGGCGCGGTTGATGATTTTGCCGCAGAGAAATGCTACCGATAATCTCGCCATCTAAAATCAGCGGAACCACCAGTAGTGCCCGTGCCGGGTTACGGAGCGGCAGTTCCAGCACATTCATCTCCGGGTACTTCTCCAGATCACTTAAAACAACTGGTTGTTGAGTTAACATCAGTTGCCGCAGCACTGGATTATTCTCTATCGGTACAGTCGATTGGGGTAGCGGCCGGAGTACCATCTCTTCCGCTTCCTCCAACAAGGGATTTGCTCTAGAGGAATGACTATTAGACGAATAGGAATGGTTTCCTGCCTCGCTGTTAGGGCTAGAGGTGGTTAACCCAGGGTGGGAAGCATCATGGAGTCCAACACACTGGACAAACTCATCTTCCCGTGTCCACAGGGAAAGGGCACAACCATCGGCATGGAGGGCATGACCCAACTGCTGGGTAATTGCAGCAAAGATCTCCTGGGGATCAAGACTGGAACGAATCGCAGACGTAATCGTGTTAACCAACACCTCCCGTTTGGCGAGGGCACGCACCTGCTCGTAAGCCCGTGCCTGGGAAAGCGCCAGTGCTGCCTGATCTGCCACCAGAGTCATTAGTTCCACTTCATCGTCCTGCCAGGTGCGCAGTTCCCCGCATTGATGCAATGCCAGAACTGCCACCAGATCTTGTTGACAGATGAGCGGCACAATTAAGCTGGAGCGGATATTTGCCTTGAAATAAATTTGCTGCCGCCGTTGGGCATCTGGCTCCTCTCCCTGAATTCGTTCATCCGTTTCCGAATCCTGAATAACTTGGACTCCATGAGTTTCCCAGACTGCCTCTGCCAGTAGGGGTTTAAAGGCTTCGTTGGGTTCCTCTAGCAGGGGATCTTTCAAGCTGATGGCGGATTGCTCTGGGGCATCGGCTAAACCTGTCAGGGCGTGGGGATATACCCTTGCGGTCTCAGAGCCTCTAATTCTGGAGCTATCGACATAAACAAATCGCTCATCATCCAGATGCCCGTCATGGTAAGGGCAAACCACGCAACCGCTGACTTCAAGCATGTGCCCTACGGTTTCGCCAATGGTTTGCAGGATCTGGCGGTAGCTGAGCGCCCCCCGAATGGTATTGGTCACTGCATTCAGCAAAGACTCCTGGCGGAGCGATCGCCGTAGTTCCCGGGTCCGTGCCTTCAACACATTATGGGTATCTACAGCCTGCCGCACTACCGCCTTTAACTCATTGTCATCCCAGGGTTTGGTGACATATTTAAAAACTTTGCCTGAATTAATTGCTTCAACCAGGTCCTCGACATCGGTGTAGCCGGTCAAAATGATCCGAATAATATCGGGATATTGGGTCGCAGTCAGGCTTAAAAACTCCGTCCCACTCATCAGTGGCATGCGCTGATCGGAAATAATCACCGCTACATCGCCCTCGTTTGCCAGAATATCAAGGGCAGTGGGTCCATTCTCTGCCCTCAGCACCTTAAACTCTCGGTGAAAGGTGCGGTACAACAAATCAAGGTTGTCTGGTTCGTCATCGACAACCAGTAACTTTGGCTTATGGTTCTGTTGAGCTTTCATGCACCGCTCTCCTGCTGCATAGGCAGTTGGACGAAGAACAATCGACTGAATTCACAGAACGCTCTCGTCAATACACAAAACGTTTGAACTAACCGTCCAGCCCAACTAAGCAGGATGGTTGGGATTTCTGCGTTCCCATAGATGCTGCCCTCCGAAAAGCAACGCCTGAGGACTTGCGACACGCACTGATGGGTTTTCTGATTGTGAAAGCCATTACCAACGTTACTTTGCATCAGTTTTCAATGTCACCAAATTGCACAGAAGTACTGCACAGGTAGGAGCAAAACTACCCAAAGCAGTTGTTCGGTAGGGCACCTCTAAAAAGGAAACCATGGGCAGAAGACTCTAAGCCCTTCAGTCCCATACTGAATTAAGCCGCTCTTCTTATCCATGTTGCCCTAAGCATAGCTTTCTCTAACGCCTCGAAAGCGATCTTAGCCAGATCTTTGACTAGCACAGTAGATAGCCCCCTACCAGTGAATGTAATCCTTTCTGTAAAGGAAGGTTACAGGAGGGGAGGGCAGAATGGGGCTTTCCCCTAAACATTTGCCTGTATTTTCCGGATTTTTTCATCGTTTCTCTGGAATTGTTGTTAACATGCTGCTGCGAGGAACTGCGTAAGCTTCGCTAGTGTGTGAGTAACAAAGCCTGTGAATGAATCCTCCAAAAAACCACTTGAGTTAACGCCGCCAAAGACAACGTTGAAAAAGCTATCCACAAAACCTAGAAAGTTTCGCTGGCTTTGGCTGGTATTTGGGTTGACTGGAATAGCCATGATATCTGCAACAGCGGGTGCGTTGGTTGCAGTGACCATGGCAAGTACACCATTAATGCAACGCAAACTCAGCCCTGAAGAGGCATCGGTTTTTGCAAAGGGCGATCGCATCTCGACTAGTACCACGCTCCAGATGCCAGAATTGACCCGCCCAGTCAACATTCTGGTGTTGGGCGTTAAAGTTCTCACCAGTGATGTGGCAGAGCCTCCCCGTAACTTAACTGGGCTGGGCTATCATGCGCTCGTCAATTCTTTTGATGGTCTAACGGATACTATGCTGCTGCTCAGGTTTAGCCCTGAGACTAAAAAGTTGACCATTCTTTCCATTCCCAGGGATACTCGCACCCAAATCCCTGGTTACGGAGTGACTAAGATTAACGCTGCCAATGTCTATGGTGGACCCGCTTTAGCGGCTAAATCTGCCAGCGAATTGTTGGGTGGAATCGGGGTCGATCGCTACGTTACTATCAATGTCCAGGGTGTACAGGCGTTAATTGATGCCCTTGGCGGTGTTAACGTCTACGTTCCTAAGGATATGCGTTATCAAGATGACAGCCAGCGCCTTTACATCAATCTCAAAACAGGTCGGCAGCACTTGAATGGGAACCAGGCACTGCAACTTCTTCGCTTTCGCTATGACGAATATGGTGATATTGGACGGATTCAGCGCCAGCAAATGGTGATGCGGGCGTTGATTGAACAGTCGCTTAATCCGGCAACCCTCACCCGTCTGCCCAAAATTCTCCAGGTTATCCAGTCTTACATTGATACCAACTTAACCGTTGAAGAACTGGTTGCTCTCGTTGGTTTTGCTTCCCACACGAGCCGCGCCGATGCGCAGATGCTGGTAGTGCCCGGACAATTCAGTGACCCCGGTCAGTACGATGCCAGCTACTGGTTACCTCAACCTAGCCGAATCGATGCCATGATGGCTCAGTACTTTGGTTATGGCTCTACAGACTTTTCGACTGCCACTCCGGGTTCACTGCGAATTGTGGTTCAAGACAGTACCAAGCAAATGGATGCTGCCCAAACCATGGTCAATACCCTTAGAAAAGCAGGTTATACCAATACGATTGTTGACCTGCCCCATAGTGAACCGTTGAGGATTACTCGGATTGTTGCTCAACAGGGGGATGCTAAAGGGGCAGAAGCGCTCCGTCGTGCCCTTGGTGTGGGTGAAGTCCGGATTGAGAGCACGGGAGAGCTAAGCTCCGACATTACGATTCAGCTAGGGCAGGATTGGGTACAGCAACAGTCAACGTCAACATCTCAGTGAGGGACGACATCGGTTGAACAAATCACCTGTCCATAGCCTTCTGGATTAGGGTGGGGTACAGGGGACTGGAGATGTCAAGTTAAGTTGCCACTACATTTGACCCCTAACCCCCGACACCTGCTATAACCCTTCAACTTGATGCACTGGTATAAAACCGGAGGGCAAACTGCCAGAAAGCGCGGGAAGCGAACAGCAGGGCGATTGCCAAAACCCCTGCGCCTAAAGTCCAACCTAACTCGCCCCGTCCCAAAATCACCTCCGCCGGAACCGTAGTAAGAAATGCGACCGGAACCACGAACGTAAAAAAGAATCGGTAAGCCGTAGGATACGCCGCCATGGGGAACCGCCCAGCTTCCAGTAACCCCCTCAACACTTCCGTCACGTTATAAATTTTGACAAACCAGATGCTTGTCGCTCCCAATATAAACCAGAGACTATACAGAATTAGAAACCCAAACAGAATGGGCACCAGACTCAGAAAATAATCGGTGACTTGTAAGCCCAGTTGAGAGCCTGAATAGATAATGACAATCAGCCCAAAGATTAGATCGGGAATGCCCCAGGGAGAAAGGGTGTGGGTTGAAAGCCAGAACTGCGAATTGATTGGCTTTAGCAACACAAAATCTAGCGTTCCCTGCTGAATGTGGCGCACAATCCGGTTCAAATTGGGTGCTAAAAAGGTTGCCGAGAACCCCTGGAGTATGGTGAAAATCCCCAGGACAATCAGTGCCTGCGCCCAACTCCAACCTTCAAAGGTATAGTCATTTTGATAGAACAAAAATAGCCCAAATAGGCTGCCAGCTAGCCCCCCCAAGCTACTGAGCGTTGCCAGCAAAAAATTGACGCGATACTCTAGCTCAGCCGCGATCGCCGTTGCCCAAAATAACCGCAAAACCCGAAAATACCGTCCCATTGCCCTGGTTCTTGACATATCTGAAATCTAGATTAGCAAGCATTGATGGGATGGTTATAGGGTATAGAGTGCAAGGTCCCAATCCCACTCCCTACTCCCCATGCCCTTCATCGCGCTGATTCATACCCGATACCCGACCACCCCGATACCCGGTACCCCTTACCCAGCACCCTGTTCCCACCTCCATCCTCTCCACACGTAGTCTTCCTCTCTGTGCTATAGTGCCACTGTAAGGATTATTTTCGGTACTGAAACTTTTTTGTTTCCACGACAGATGTTTCTCCGAATTTAACTCTCTACATTTGTTGATTTGGGAGATTCATGATGTCGATCTACGTTGGTAACCTTTCCTACAACGTAACGCAAGAAGACTTGGAGAGTGTTTTCGCGGAATACGGAACGGTTAGCCGGGTACAACTGCCGACAGATCGGGAGACCGGTCGGATGAGGGGCTTTGCTTTTGTTGAAATGGGAACAGAAGCCGAAGAAACGGCTGCGATTGAGGCGTTAGATGGGGCTGAATGGATGGGACGCGACCTCAAGGTCAACAAGGCTAAACCCCGTGAAAATAGAAGTTCTGGAAGAGATGGTTCCGGTGGCAATAATCGGGACTATCGTCGCTACTAAATTGTTTTCTTAAAACTGAATTCCCTTCGTACTTAGGCGGATTTCATCAGTTACTCCAGCTCACTGGCAGTCTTCCCGCCTGATTTTTCGATTTCAGCAGTTATTTTTTAGGTTAAGAAAGGAGGAGAAACTTCGGATGACTCAGGTTATTTTGAGAGAAAACGAGGGTATCGAATCAGCATTACGCCGATTTAAGCGTGAGGTTTCTAAGGCTGGCATTTTCCAGGACATGCGTAAGAAGCGTCACTTTGAAACTCCTCTTGAGAAAGAAAAACGTAAAGCGCTTGCAAAACATAGACAACGGAAATATCGGTTTAACCAACACTAATCTCCCATCCTTTATTATCCCTCAAATCAGAAGCGTCAGAAATATAGAGAGCAGGACGTAGAAAGAGTGTACTTTTTCTGCGTCCTATCTTATTTTTACAGTTATGGTTGATTTATCGTACCGACTGAATTGCTATGCCCTTTATGAAGTTTGACAGAAGCTTTCGGCTAAATTGGGCTAAACAATCCGAACTTTTAAGCACACGAGAGCAATGGCGATCGAGTACCTGAACCGCAAGAGAAAAAGGTATTATTTGCATCAAGGGGAAACCAAGACTGGAAAACCCAAATACTTTTTCTCAATGAAAGATGAAGGAACTTTAGTTGATTCCATTCCGGCAGGCTACGAAATTTATGAGAATCCTAATGCCCAGGTATTTTTGAGAAAAATTCTCCCCCAAGTCTTTGACTCTAAAGAAATCGAGACGGTAAAAGCTGGTATCAAAAAGCACGCTAAAATCAAAGACTTTATTGTAGATGTCAAAGGCAACAGTATTATCGTCTACCTCTGTGATCAAGATGCGGATGTCTTGATGGAAATTGTTGGATATACCCCCAGCACAGTTCCTGAAAGAGTTAAAGAAGCCCTTGCCCAAAGCTTTACCTACTCTCCCATGATGCAGTTTGTCCTGGAAGATGCAGAAACCAGAGAATTTGTCGTTGAGCGATGGTGCTTTCGAGGATCCGTGGATGATTGGATTCCCCTAGACCACTCAACGAACCTGAAAGAACTGGTCAAAAAGTATGGTTTTCATCTAGGGAAAGAGTCCTTCTTTGACTTGATTCCGATGTATTAAAGGTTACAGGTTGCCATCCTCATGCCCCCATCCCAGAGTATTGGCGCAATCCCTTACGCCACAGCCAGCGGTAGGTGAACAAGAATATTCCAGTCCAGGCAAGCATTACGAATAGTCCCCGTAGCAAATCGACCGGCAAGTCAACTAATAGACTAGCTGGGAAGTAAATTAGGTAGGGAAAGGGTGTCCATAAAACGACCTCTCGCACCAGAGGTGGAAACACATCGAGAGGTGCGACCAACCCTGACAGAAATAGGTAAAACAGAAACCAGAACTGCTCTAATGCGCTTGCCCGCTCGGTCCAGAAAGCAAACATCGCCAGGGTATATTGCATCAAAAATCGCAGGGCGAAGGCAAAAACAATCACGAACAGAAACAAAACTAGATTTCCCAGATCAGGAATCCAGAAGGATTGGGGATAAAGCAGAAAAAACAATGCAATTAGCCCAAAGGCGAACGGTAGACGAGCAAAACGTTCGGCTACGTGAGATGCCAGGTGATGCCAGATGGGGTCAAGGGGTTGCAACAACCGAAACGACAGCTTACCCTCCACAATCTCCCGTTCAAACTCCCAGATTACCCAAACAACAGTAAACTGTCGGACAATAAATGCCGCCAGAAAATAGCGGGCAAACTCTACCGGTGTTAACCCGAACTGTGCGTCCTGCGCTGCCTCTATCCAGATTCCCATCAAGATAATCGGTAGCGATCCCGATAGCACCCACAGCAACAGTTCCGCCCGGTACTCCAGCATATAAGCGTAGTAAACAGAGAGGAGTGCCCTGGCTATGCGAAAGGCTTTTTTCAACGGGTAAAGGGGAGAGGGGCTTGCCTCCCTATGATCTGTTATCTTTTGCCTTTTGCCTTTTGCCTTTTCCTGGGTGTCTGTCATGAAACCACTCCTGCTTTCAACACACGCCCAATCACTTCCTCTACGGGGGGTTCGGTGACTGCGAGATCAATCACCTCCAACTCTGCCAGAATCTTTGCCACTGTACGGGTGAGAGTTTCCTGGGGCACCAAAAAACTGACTGACTGACCGTTCACCGCTTCCAGATCGCCATATAAAGCCAGTTTTGCTTCAGGGTAGGGGCTTGCCAGTTCCACCACAATCGATCGACAGGGCGTAAATCGATCGACCAAGCCTTCCAGGCTGCCGTCATAGACCAACTGCCCTTGATGGATTACCAGGACGCGGGGACAAAGAGCTGTAATATCTGCCATGTAGTGACTGGTGAGCAAAATTGTTGCCTGGTAGAGTTGGTTATACTCCCGCAGAAACTCGCGCACACTCACCTGGGCATTGACATCTAATCCCAGGGTTGGCTCGTCCAGGAACAGGATTTGAGGGTGGTGAATCAGGGCAGCTAACAATTCCGCTTTCATGCGCTCACCCAGAGACAGTTTGCGCACGGGCTGGGACAGTTTGCCTTCCAGAGAAAGCATTTCGGTTAATTCGGAAACCCGATCGCGGAATTCGCGATCGCCAATTCCGTACACTGCGGCATTGATCCGCAAAGAATCCATCGCGGGCAAGTCCCAGATCAACTGCTGCTTTTGCCCCATCACCAGCGTAATTTTCTGCAAAAAAGCCGATCGCCGCTGAAATGGGATATGACCAGCCACATTTACCTTGCCTGAAGACGGATGAATTAACCCAGTCAGCATCTTCAGTGTTGTTGTCTTTCCTGCTCCATTAGCCCCCAAAAAGCCCACCACCTCCCCTGGTTCAATCTGAAACGAAATCTCTTGAACTGCCTTTACTTGCCGATAGGTACGTTGAAAGAAATGCACCATCGTACCCTTTAACCCCGGTTCTTTGACAGCAACCGGGTAGGTTTTACTTAAGTGGTCAACCAAAATTGCAGACATAGGGAGGAGGGGGGAAGAGGGAGGTTTAAGGCTTGAGGTTTAAGTTTTGAATTTTGAGTTTTGCAGCTTACTGGCAATGCTGGAGTTTCTAAATTTGTAACCAGTGGCATGATTAGTTGCTTTCGATGACACATTAGGGATACTCAAGTTAAACAAGCAATTTTGTGGGGAGGATTTTGATCATGGTCTCAACTAGTCTAATCAGAAAACAATCCGGCTGGAGCCGTCTGAAAACGCTGGCAGTGAGTACGGGAATGCTGAGTTTGATGTTCGCTCATCCGGTTCTGGCTCAGGAGAGGCTGAAGAACACGCTAACAGTCACCGGACGGGGAACTGAGATGGTAGCCACAACCCTGGCTCAAGTGCGCTTGGGCGTTGAAGCGCAGGGGAAAACAGCGAATGAAGTGCAACAGGAAGTTGCCCGTAGATCCAATTCAGTGGTGACTCTGCTCAAGTCACGCAATGTGGAGCGGCTGGAAACAACGGGTATTAATCTCAGTCCGACCTACCGTTACGACAGCGGCACCCAGACCCTCACCGGATACACAGGCAGTAATATTGTCAGTTTTCGGGTTGTTACAGAGAAAGCGGGAGTCTTGCTGGATGAAGCCGTCAAGGCAGGAGCCAGCCGAATTGATGGAGTTAGTTTTGTCGCTTCAGATGCAGCGATCGCGTCTGCCCAAAAAATTGCCCTCCGCTCAGCTACCCAGGATGCCCAGGCACAGGCAGACGCTGTTCTCAATAGTCTCGGTCTAACCCGTAAAGAAGTCGTTAACATTCAAATTAATCAAGCCTTTGTTCCACCCCCGCGTCCGGTGTTCTCAGCCCAGGCGGCTGATCTAGCAGTGGCAAAAGCCCCTACCCCGGTAATTGGCGGCGACCAGCAAGTAGAAGCTTCTGTCACCCTCCAAATCAGTTATTAACGCGATGTGCGACTTTTATAGAACGCCTGCAAAGACTGCCCTTACCCTAGTCCTCTCCCGAAGGGCGAGAGAACCAGAAATGTCCGAAAGCCCTTATCCCCAAGGAGAAGGTTTGGGATGAGGGCACATTAGTTGCATATCGCCTTATTAAGGAATGGAAATTTACAGTTGGTTCCTCTTGCATAAGCCGTAAGTCAGGTGCAATCAAGTTTAGTGGTGGGTTTCCTTGCCTCACCCCAACCTGCACAGGTCTTATTCTCCCTCCCTATTCTCCCTCCCTAAGCCGCTCCATTTTCTCAAAAACTCTCCCGTCAGTAAGATGCTTTGACCAAATAAAAAAGTGGAAAATGCAGCCATCAATTCCTCGTTTAACGACGTTCAGGGAGTTATATGGCAAGTCCTATTGAGTTTAAGTTATTTGCTCCTTACAACGAAGGCGCAGCCCTGATTGGGGACTTCTCCAAGTGGGAGGATATTCCCATGAAAAAGGATAAAGAAGGGTTTTTCCGGGTAACGGTTGATCTGGAAGACGGCGACTACCAGTACAAGTTTCGAGTGCAGTCGAAGAGCTGGTTTTTTGAGCCAGATGAGTGGGTGTCGGTTACGGATCCTTACGCAACCGATATTGACGGCAATAGCTCCGATGAAAATGGTATTGTTCGGATCGAAAATGGGCGCAGGATTGTTGATAACTATCTCTGGCTGCACGATGACAAGCCCCTCCCGCCCGATCATGCATTAGTTATTTATGAGCTTCACGTTGCCGATTTCTCTGGCGGTGAGGATGACCCCAAACCTAGAGGAAGGTATATCCATGTGATTGAGAAATTGGATTACCTGTGTGAATTGGGAATTAACGCGATCGAATTGATGCCAGTTAAAGAGTATCCCGGTAGCTATAGCTGGGGATATAACCCACGGCATTTCTTTGCTACCGAAACCAGCTACGGAACAACGGCGGAACTGAAGCAATTGATTGATGAATGTCATGCTCGTGGGATTCGCGTCTTCATGGATGGGATCTATAACCACTCAGAAGCTTCCTCGCCGCTGACTCAAATTGACCACGATTACTGGTATCACCATGAGCCGCGTGACCCCGACAACAACTGGGGACCCGAATTTAACTATGAACACTACGATGAAAACCTGGACTCCTATCCCGCCCGCCGGTTTGTCGGGGATATCGTCCGTTACTGGGTTGAAGAATTTCACATCGATGGCATTCGCTACGATGCAGCCCGACAAATTGCCAACTACGATTTCATGCACTGGATTGTCGAAGAAGCAAAGCGAACAGCGGACAGCAAACCGTTTTACAACATTGCGGAATACATTCCTGAAACCACCAGCATTACCAATGTGGATGGTCCTATGGATGGGTGCTGGCACGATAGTTTTTACCACTGCGTCCTGGCGCACATTACTGGCGAAACCTTTGATCTAGAGCCGTTGAAGGATGTCCTGGATGCCAAACGACAGGGCTTTATGGGCATTACTAATGTGGTTAATTACCTGACCAACCATGACCATAACCATGTCATGGCAGAATTGGGCGATCGCGGCATTTTAGGAGAAGCCGCTTTCCGCCGCCGCAAACTCGGTGCTGCCTTGGTGATGACCGCAATGGGCGTTCCTCTGCTGTGGATGGGTGAAGAATTTGGTGAATACAAATATAAAACTCCCGAGCAGGCAAAAATTGACTGGAAACTCCTGGCAGGAGAGGAAAACCGCAGCCTGTTTGATTACTACAAGGGGTTAATCCACCTGCGTAAAACCAATCCTGCTCTGCATACCGAGAACATCGAGTTCTTCCACGAAAATCCAGAGGCTCACGTTCTGGCATACACCCGCTGGAATGACGAAGGCTCACGGGTCGTTGTTGCCGCCAACTTCTCAGACAACTTCCTGGCAGGTTATACCATCCCCAACTTCCCGGCTAACGGCACCTGGCACGAGTGGACAGCGGACTTCGACATCGAATCCAGCAACGATAGCCTGATGATCGATCTGGGTGAGTGGGAGGCAAAGGTGTTTGTCTGGCAGTGAAGTAAGTAGGAATAAGGACTGAGAAGTGAGGGGGGAGGGGTATTTTCTGCTGTCTATAGCCCACCCCTCATTTCCGAGCAAGCGGGTCAATTGATAAACATGCCTTTGTACAGGCTAACTAAATCCACTTTCCGATACAAGCCTAGGTAACTATAGCGAACAATTTCTTGCTCTTTCTCTGGAAGATACAAACCTAAACCACATAGTTTTTCTGCATTGACCTGCTCAAGGGGGCGGAGACCATAAAGTTCCCCCCCGGTTTTGTAATGCACGATGACCGATGATCGTAGAAAATTAGCAAATTTAGTCAGCTCATCTTGACCTAGACGGCTGATTCCTCTGGAAAGATAGCTGAGCAGGTTAAGCAGATCGCAATGCTCCTCATCAAAATAACTATAGGTTGAGAGTTCTGGATAATTGTAGGTTGAGTGTGCTAGTTGGGTGAGTACGGACAACTGATTACCCAGAATAGGCTGAAGCACCTGAGAGAGTTTTTCTGGAATGCGTTTAACTGCCTGGTTATCTACCAGAGTGAGGGTGTGATACATCTCAGCCCGCTCAGAATCCATAATGGCGATCGCGGCTTCCCGTCCACCAACCGATGGCTCTCGCAGGCGATCGAGGAACCCTTCGTAATAGTAATTAGGTGCCCCAAGAGTCTGTTGAGAAGCAAGGGTATACCGGGCACAATTTCTAGCTTCGTATACAACTTCGAGCGTAGCTTTATTACAGTTTTGAAAGAAAAGTAGCTCAACCCGTCCCCTAGTAGCCTGGTTCAAGCGGCTAACCACCTGAGCAAACTGATCAACCCCCATCCAGGTTCTTGTTTGCCAATCCTTCCCGTGATCATCGGGACTAATTTCGTTAATCTTGCCACCATGACCGACAACAATCACCGCCCAGCGTTCTGCTTCCAATGTTTGATACGCCCAATCAAGATACGCTGAGAAAGCAGATACATCACTACTGTCTTCTCCACTCACCTCGAACTCCCGTATCTGTCCATTAAGAAGCTGGCGACGGCGCATTTTCGTATCGCCCCAATAGTCTGATTGAACGATCACCGTGGTTTCAGGGTTACGAGTGCCACGGGTGAGCATTTCTACAATTGGCTCACCAAACCGAGCCAGGTCGTTGTCATAGGGCATCCAGTACAGAACTACCCACCTATAACGTGACTTAGCTGGAGCAGATCGGGAGGGGCGTTTAGCAACTCTAAAGTCCATACCCGCAAGCCCAGCCAGACTAGCTGAACCGAGTACAATACGGTGGAAAAACCTTCTTCGTTTCATGGTGGCGAAACTCTCACTCCTAACGTTTCCAACTCCCTTTTCCCTGTGGTAAGATTGTAGACTGCTAACAAAATTTACCGACATACCAAACGACTCATGGCTCTGCTGCAACAGCGCAAACAAGAACTTATCTCCGAGTACCAGATCCACGAAACCGATACCGGATCGGCTGATGTCCAGGTGGCAATGCTCACCGAGCGAATTCAGCGTTTGAGTGAACACCTCCGCTCTAATAAAAAAGATCATGCCTCCCGTCATGGTCTACTGAAGATGATTGGAATGCGAAAGCGGCTTCTGGCATATATTCAAAAGCAAGATAAAGATCGCTATCGGGCGTTAATTACCCGTTTAGGCATTCGCGGTTAAGGAGCTTCAGGCGTATGGCAGCAAAGTCCCCAAAGGATCTAAAGGGCAACGGCAAAGCCGCTGCCAACGATTTGTCTGAGAAACGGCTACCTTTTGAGCCAGCCCAAAACCGCAAAAAGCCTGCCAAAAAGGTCGCTCCCGCACCCGTTGTTAAAACGGATACCAAAACTGATGCCAGGGCAAAAGATGCATCGTCTGACAAGTCGGCTAGCAAACAGGCGGCTGCCATTCCAGAAGTGATTAGCCGCCGTATGGCTCGTCGAATGGCGTTTTTCTGTGGCATCCCGACTTCTCTGGGAATGCTGACATTGATTGTAAGTTACGTGGTCATTACTCAGCACTGGTACAAGCTCCCCAATGTAGCGGTGTTGTTAGTTAATCTGGCTTTTTTTGGTTTAGGGGTTCTGGGTCTGAGCTACGGGGCGCTGTCCGCTTCCTGGGATGAAGACCGCCTTGGTTCCTGGTTTGGGTTGAGTGAGTTCAAAGTGAACTTTGCTCGTTTGACGGATTCCTGGCGTTCTGGCAAGCAAAAGACGGACTCTTGAGTCACCTCAAATCCTGACGGCTGATAGTTAAACTGTTAACTAACCCCGCCCATGCAGATTTAGTCCACCCTCCTAATAATTAACAGGACAATCAACCATGATCGTAGTTATGAAGGTCGGTTCTCCAGAGGATGAAGTCAGCCGCCTTACAGAGGAATTTACGGCTTGGGGGCTGGTTCCTGAGAAGATTATTGGCAGGCATAAGGTGGTCATTGGGCTGGTGGGCGAAACGGCTGAAATGGATCCGCTGCAAATTCAGGAAGTTAGTCCCTGGATTGAAATGGTGCTGCGGGTTGAAAAACCCTATAAGCGTGCCAGCCGTGAATACCGGCATGGGGAAGCCAGCCAAGTAACGGTTTCCACACCCAATGGCGCGGTGAGTTTTGGGGAACATCATCCGCTGGTGGTGGTGGCTGGTCCCTGCTCGGTTGAAAATGAAGAAATGATTGTTGAAACGGCGCGGCGGGTCAAAACAGCCGGAGCTAGTTTTCTGCGGGGCGGCGCATTCAAGCCTCGTACTTCGCCCTATGCGTTTCAAGGACATGGTGAAAGTGCGTTGGGTTTGCTGGCAAAAGCCAGAGAAGCCACCGGACTGGGCATTGTTACGGAACTGATGGATGCGTCAGACTTGGAACCATTGGCGGAAGTTGCCGATATCATCCAAATTGGTGCCCGCAATATGCAGAACTTTTCCCTGCTGAAGAAGGTAGGTGCCCAGGATAAACCGATTCTGCTGAAACGCGGGATGTCGGCAACGATTGAGGAGTGGTTAATGGCGGCAGAGTATGTGCTGGCAGCCGGAAATCCGAATGTGATTTTGTGTGAGCGGGGTATCCGGACCTTTGACAGCAAGTATGCCCGCAATACCTTAGACCTGGCAGCCATTCCAGTGGTGCGATCGCTCACCCATCTACCGATCATGATTGACCCCAGTCATGGCACGGGCAAGTGGGAGTATGTACCCTCCATGGCAATGGCTTCCATCGCCGCTGGAGCCGATTCCCTCATGATTGAGGTCCACCCCAACCCGAAGAAGGCGTTGTCTGATGGACCCCAATCCCTGACTCCAGAGCGCTTCGATTCCCTGATGCCGGAACTGGCAGTGATTGGCAAAGCCGTTGGGCGCTGGGCAGAAAAATCTGCGATCGCTACAGTGTAATTGTCATGACAGATTGGTAGTCCTTTTTTGTAAAGGGATGACCTATCCCCCCAACGAAGCTTGGACTTGGAATGAGTTGATTGACCCCAAGCTTGAAGCTGCGGAGTGGGCGCTGAGTCCTGCTAAGAAATGAGAATTTAATAAGATGGAATTTTTCGCGGAGGGACTTAGCACTGCTAAGCCCGTACCACCAAGAAATAGTTCAGGCTATTTAATCCATGTTCTTAAGGGAGAAGTTAGATTTGAGATTCCTGTGGAGGGGTACAATGCGGAACCTTTGAACGGCGTGACGGACTACTGCCTCTACCGTTCCAATGGTGAAGTGATTGCGATCGTGTCGTGGGAAAAACAGAACCGCGCTCCATGGGTGGCACAGCAGCAGGCACTACATTATGTGATGGAAATAGCAAAGCATCAGAGTTTTCAACAACGAGAAGCCTATCGACAGGCAGAACACCTGTTTCAAACTGACCTGCATCGCGCCTTTCAGGAAGAACTTCAAGTGGGTTCAATTGCCAGCCAGACTGCCTGAGTAAAGTTGGTATTTTGCATCTAACCACAGCACGAAGAAAATATTCGGCTAAGCGATCACCTCGAAGCCTTCATTCCAACTCATCCTGCTAATCAGCACCACCGGTTACTCTTTTATCCTGATATTGAGTATGCTCAGGTCAGTAAAATTATAGATATAGCCTTCTAGCTCAATTCTGGTACCTATTTTAATCTTGTTGTTGCTTAATACTGGACCATCTTTGGTAATTTGGGCATTGCCTGCCAGGGTGACAATGTAATCCTTTGTAAGTCCAGCTTCAGGACGGGGATCGGGAAGCGGTTTCACCGAACCATCAGGCTGGGGAACTGAAACGTTTCTGGGTAGTTCTTCCACCTTAAGGATTTTGACATCCCCAAAGGGTTGGTTGCGGATAATAATGTTCGTCTTGTCTCCCGGCTTTAAAAGCGTATCGGAAACAACGCTTCTGACCACCACATCTACCTCAACAGGTTTGGTATTGCTACCAACCTGGGCAATACCCGTAGTACTGGGAAGAAGCACACCAATGATGACCAACAAAATAACCAGTACAGCACCAATATCCAGGATGCTGACTTTGCCCAGGAAGCGACCTTTAGAATCCACAATTGCCATGAAACTTAGCCCCGACAGCCTCAACAAAATATAGATGGCTCAAACCTCACCTTTGCAGGCGCGATCGGTTTGAGCGATCCAGTGCCAGACTATCATAGTACTCTCAAGGTTGCCTTAAACAATGGTAGTCGTCGCTAAATAGGTGAACTACCGTTATTGCACCATCACAGCCATGTTTTTCTTCACTACATGGGTGTAAAACTCTTCTCGGTTGGAGTAAATTTCAAGAATTCTGTCCATATCGGAAATGTCGAACAAGCTGCGTGCCTGATCCTTGGGCGAACACAGGTACAGTCTTCCACCAGCTAACTTAATCTTGGTGTGCATAGAAACCAGTGTCCCTAAGCCGGAACTGTCGATAAAATCTAAGTTCTGCAAATCAACCAGGACAGTTTTGACATTTGCCTCCAGGCATTCCTTAAACTCTTGCATAACCTGGGGTGAGCTTGCAATGGTGAGTACCCCGGTAGGCTGAATGACTCTATAGTGGTCAGTGGTGGACATATTTGGCAACCCTAATCAGTATCTAGTGGCTCGTCTGGTTATCTTTAATACCTTACTTTGAGGATAAAAATTTTTAGGAACATTGGTCAATCTTTAACTCAAGCTCTTTATGGGAATCTAAAGATTGAGTCCTCTACGTGAAACTACACCCAAGAAGGTTTGACGATTGGCGAAATGGAGTTACCTTTTCTTTCAGTATTTTTCCTGATGATAGGTTGCTAATCAGGGCAACCCCTACCGCAATTCCACTTGAGTAGAGTTGATAGATTAAATGGCAAGCGTCCAACTGCGGGAAATTACACGGCGATTTGAAGGGGTAACTGCGATCGCTGATATTACCTTTGAGGTTCCCGATGGGGAGTTCTGGGTATTGGTAGGACCGTCTGGCTGTGGCAAATCTACAATTCTAAGGACGATCGCCGGATTGGACGCCGCCACTTCTGGGGACTTGTACATTGGCGATCGCCTGGTCAACCAGATACCCGCTCGCCAACGTGATGTGGCGATGGTATTTCAGAACTATGCCCTTTACCCCCATATGAGCGTGGCTGAGAACCTGGCTTTCGGGCTTCAGATGCGTAGGGCAGATCCAAAAACAATCCGAACACGAATTGAAACCGTTGCCCGGATGCTGGAGATTGAACATCTGCTAGAGCGCAAACCCCGTCAACTATCCGGGGGGCAGCAGCAACGGGTGGCACTGGGGCGGGCGATCGCCCGTCAGCCGCAGGTGTTTTTGCTGGATGAACCCCTCTCTAACCTGGATGCCCAACTACGAGATGATACCCGCGCCGAACTGAAGCAACTTCATCAACAGGTGGGAATTACAACCATTTACGTTACCCATGATCAGGTTGAAGCGATGACCCTGGCAGACCAAATTGTGGTGCTGAATCAGGGACGGATTCAGCAGATTGGTGAACCTCAGAAAATTTACAGTCATCCAGCAAACCGCATGGTTGCCACCTTTTTGGGCAATCCACCAATGAACATTTTGCAGTCAGTCTACGATGGAACTTTATTTCAGGTAAATGGACAGAGCCTTCCTTGTCCAGAGGCGATTCAAACAAAGTTTCAGCCCAGCCCTGGTCAGCATTTTGACCTGGGGATTCGCCCAGAGCATGTCCAGATTCGTTCAGAAGCTTGCCATCTGAATGCTGAAGTGAGTGTGGTGGAACCTCTGGGGAGAGAAACGCTGATTCGGGTAGTGGTGCCCACCCAGGGAAATTTCAGACCGCAAGTTTTAAATCTTCAAACAGAAGCAGGGCAACCAGTTCAGGTGGGCGATCGCCTGCCCCTCTGGCTCGACCCGGAGCATTTGTTTGTGTTTGATCCTGCAACGGGTAACACCCTGTATCCCACTTGAGGTGAGGTAGCAAGTTCACTACCGATATGGATTTGGACAATACCTGAAAGAGATCCGCTGATGCAATCCAGATTTTTTCTTTGAAGATTTCCGGATGGCGGTGCTTTCTCTCGTAAAGATTTTATGAAGTCTTCAGGCTAAGGCATTCATCATCCACCCATTCTGGAACGAATGCCTGCTATTTACAGACCAGATCTTTAGCCGTCGGTGGTTTTTCCACCTGATGCCTCTGGTTTTCTGTCATTCATTTCTGGTGGCTGCCAATCTGCATCTTTAGCAGACTGCGGCATACCAGATGAGGCTTCAAGCTTTGACCTGTTGCTGATTCGGTTGCTGTGATTGAATTCTTGGAAGCAAAACGCATGTATCAGACGAAGACTTGTCAAGCCTTTACGCTATTCTGTACTGCCTTCATTGCCGGTTCTTCCTGGCTAGGTGCATCCCCCTCTGCTCTGGCAGATCTGCCCGCATCTAAGGCACTTGCCAAACCACCCACTTCCGGTAAGCCTGGAGGTCTTTCCCCAGGAGGCTCTCGCCCACCAGACTGTTTGGGAAAAAACAATTTGTATTCATTGGCTCCCCGTGATGGCGGGACTGCAACTAAGCATCCCACGATCCTGGTCTACGTCCCACCAACCGATGCTGTTGAAGGAAGATTTGTGCTTAAGGACGAGAGCAATCAGCCTGTTTATACAACTCAATTTGCTTTGAAAGGCAATGCCATCAACGCAGTGGCGTTGCCGACTAAGGCTTTTGCTGGTTTAGAGACTGGCAAACGCTATGAATGGATTTTCTCGGTCACCTGTGATGCAGAGGCTTTAGATAAAAGCCCTTCCTTTAAGGGTTGGATTACCAGGGGAGAACTGAATTCTGCGACCGTGGATCATCTCGCCCAGGTTCCCCCCCTGGGACGAATTGCCCTTTATCAGCAGGAGGGACTGTGGTATGACGGTTTGGGGATGGTGGCAGAACTGAGACGCTCTCAGCCCAATGACCGGAATCTAATTGCCCTCTGGACTGAGCTACTGAAATCGGCGGGACTGGATGAGAAGATCATTACCGCTCCCTTGTTTTAGATAGAATACCAATTTAAATTGAGTAGAAGGCAAATGATTTAGACTGAGAAGTAGTGTTTCAGACTCAGCCAATGGTGGGTGGAGGGGACATCGAGTTCCGGCGCGGTTCAAAATGGCAAAAAAGCAAAAAACCCGGCCGCACCACGGGCCGGGTCTTTTGAGCCTTTGGAGGGCGTAAGGGGTGGCGGGTCAGGCCGTTTCGGTGCCGGGCTTGCGGCGGTTGAGAAAGCGCGGGCGGCGGTTGGCTTCGGCGGTGAGGCGCCGGCGGCCGGTCTTGGCGCCGACCATGACGCCATCAACCTGCTGGGAGTAGGGCAGGTACTCGCCATCGCCCGAGCGGATGAACAGCGGCAGGCGCAGCTTCTTGCCCCAGTTCTGCCATTCGGCGACGACGTTGTGGTTCCCGATCTCTTCGAAGACGCGATAGTTCAGTTCGCCGTCTTCGTGGACCAGTTCGATGGAGGAGCGCAGCACGCCATCTTCGGAGATGGTCGTTGCGACGGCGACGCCGATGAACTCATCGACGGGCACCTTGATCTTGACCGCCACGCCGCTCTTTTCGAGCTGCTTGCGCACGGTGACGGTCCGGACCGGATCGGGCGCGGCATTGTCGTTTGCCACGGCGACCGGCTCGGAAAAGGCCGGGCGGGCAAAAGCCAGAATGGTTGCGCCGCCTTCGATCTCAAAGCCACGAGCCATGATTGAACTACCTTCCTGTCAACAACCGAGAGCTGTTTTTTCGCCCTCTTGATGGGGGCAATTTAGCGCGGGTCCTTGCCGCTGCGCTTAACGGGATCGGTTAAGTTTGCGTTGTTTTGGCAGAGGGTTAGCGGGGTGTGACCGGGTATCACGACTGATTAAGCGTGATTTGCAGCATGCGTTTAACCGTTGCGTTGCCTTGTCACGGTCCGGCCATACTTGCGGGGGGCATGGGGGGAGCCTAGAAGCGGGCAATGGATGCCCGCCTTCACCAGTATCATCAGGACCTTGAGCTCTTGCGCAGTGCCGCCGTGACGGCCGGCATCATCGCCGCCGGCTATTTCAGGCGCACCTTGAAGACGTGGGAAAAGGCGGGCAACTCGCCGGTGTCGGAAGCCGACATCGTGCTCGATAATTTCCTGCGCGGCACCCTGACGGCGGCGCGGCCGGACTATGGCTGGCTGAGCGAGGAAACGCTCGACGATCCGGCGCGCCTTCAGGCCAAGCGATTGTTCATCGTCGATCCGATCGATGGAACGCGCGGATTCATCAGGGGCGAGGACTCCTGGACGGTGTGCATCGCGGTTGTCGAGAACGGTCGGCCGGTGGCCGGCGTCGTCTATGCGCCGGCGCGCAACGAGATGTATGCGGCAAGCCTCGGGGGCGGGGCGAGCTTCAACGGGGAAGCGCTGGTCATGCCGCAACTGGCCGACGAAGCGCCGCTGATACCGGCGCCGGGCGCGGTGCATGCCGAACTCGAGGCGCTCGGCTTTGCCTGCCGCAAGGGGCCACACTACACCTCGCTCGCCTATCGGCTGACGCAGGTGGCGCGCGGCAAGTTCGGCGGAGTGGCGGTGCGTCGCGGATCGATGGACTGGGATGTGGCCGCAGCTTCGCTGATCCTCGAGGAAGCCGGTGGTTCGTTCGAGGACGTGTGCGCTGGGACCGTCATTTTCAACAGACCCGACCTGCACCACGGTGCGCTTGCGGCCTTTGCGCACCCGCGCCTAAAACCCTATCTGCAAGCCGCCCTGATCAAGGTGTACGGATGCCCGGCCGATCAAACCGAGGCGCGCGCGGCACCGTAGCAGCGGCGAACGAGAACCATCGAGGATCACAATGACCGAAGCACCGGAAAAGCAACTGCTGCACCTCGTCATCGGCGGCGAATTGAGCGACCTGCACGGGGTGACCTTCGCCAATCTCAACGAGGTCGACATCGTCGGCATCTATCCGAATTATGCCTCGGCGCATGCGGTGTGGCGCCAGAAGGCGCAGCAGACGGTCGACAGCGCGCAGACGCGCTATTTCATCGTCCACCTGCACCGCCTGCTCGACCCGGAAAACCCGACATCTCCTTGAAGTGGCGGCCTATTCGGCCGCCTGCAGGTGCGGCGTGCGCGAGTCGAGGTTGCCCATGCTCGACACGATGTGCGTGGCGAGCGCGTCGTAGATCCCGCCAAAGGCATGGCTGCCGCGCATCAGGGCGATCTGGGCGTCGTTGAGCCGCGGCAGGCCGAAATCGTCGGGCACGATGCGCATGCCCGGCTGCAGCGCGCTTTCGGGCAGGAAGCCGACGGCGAGGTCGGACAGCACGGCGCTGGAAATGGCCGTCGCATTGGATGACGTATAGGCGATGCGATAATCGCGGCTGGCGCGGTTGAGGCTTTCGACGGCCTCATGGCGCCAGATGCAGCCGCCCGGCCCGCAGGCAAGCGGCAGCGGGTCGCTGGCGAGCGCCTGCCCGCCATGCGAGGCGACCCAGTGCATGCGCTCGGTGCGAAAGAGCTCGCCGAAATTCTGGTTCGTTCCCTGCGTGAAGACGATCAGGTCGAACCTGCCCGCGCGCATGCCTTCGAGCAATTGCTCGGACGCCATGCAGGAGACGTCGACGACGATGCGCGGATGGGTGCGCTGGAAGCTTGACAGGATCACCGGCAACAGGCGCACGGCATAATCGTCGGGCACGCCGAAGCGGATGGTGCCGGACAGATCGCCCTTCGAGAAATGGTCTAGGATTTCGGCGTTGGTGCGCAGCATGCGTAGCGCGCGGGTATAAAGCGCCTCGCCCTGGGTGGTGAGGGCGACCGAGCGCCCGTCGCGCGTAAGCAGGATCTGCCCCAGACGCTCTTCGAGCCGCTTGATCTGCATGGACACGGCCGACTGCGTCTTGTTCACGCGCCGGGCTGCCTCGGTGAAGCTGCCGCAATCGGCGATGGCACAGAAACTGCGCAATTGGTCGAGATCGAGCGGGGCGGACATTGTGGCGGGTCCATAACGAAGTTTGATCGATATGATGAAATCTATTTGTTGGACTGATGGCTGTCCAGCCCGTTATCACGATCCTGTCAGGCAAGCCCTGATGCCCTGAGCCGCTCCCTCCCCCGAGCGGACAGGTCTGAGCAAAAAAATCGGAGTGATGAGAATGGCCTACTTGCTCTCGAGCGAGCGGCCCGCTGCGGCCGCCATGCCCACGCG